>DATFWC010000226.1:0-7940 GCA_035259885.1 Xanthobacteraceae bacterium | reverse complement strand
GGCGGCACGCGAGCTTCTTGCGCCGCAGTATGCGTGGTTCACCGAGGGTTTCGATACGCCTGATCTGCGGCAGGCGAAGCGCCTCCTCGACAGGCTACAGTCACCGTCGGAGGAATAGAGATGACCAGATGGAAGCACGATGGCGTCCGCGTGATCCCGGGATCCTCGCTCGATCCCAACACGCCCCAGACGCCCGGCATGGACCGCAAGGCGGCGATCAACTACGCGCGCGTCGGCGCGCAGAAAATCTGGGCCGGGACGGTGAGCATCAAGCCCAATGCCAAGACCGGAGCGCATCACCACGGCGAACTGGAAAGCGTCATCTATGTGGTGTGCGGAAGAGCGCGCATGCGCTGGGGCGAGCACCTCGAGTTCATGGCCGAGGCCGGGCCCGGCGACTTCATCTACGTGCCGCCGTTCGTGCCGCACCAGGAGATCAACGCCAGCCCGGACGAGCCGCTCGAATGCGTGCTGGTGCGCAGCGACAACGAGGCGGTCGTCGTCAACCTCGACATCGAGCCGGTGGAGAAGCCCGAGGAGGTGCCGTGGATCGATGCGATCCACAAGGGGTGACCTCGCGTGTCGCTCCTGTAGCCCGCATGAGGCGAAGCGAAATGCGGGAGCGACCCGTCCCGGATTTCGCTGCGCTCATCCGGGCTGCGATCTACTTGGCTTTCGGCGCCGCACGCACGTTCTGCCACGGGTCGGGCTTCTCGGTCGAGTTCGGTATGCGATCGAGCGCCGCCTTATAATCCCTGTCGTTGACCGTCTGCTTTTTCTCGTCGCTCTTCTGCTGCTCTGGCGGGTGATGCCGCCTGCCGCCGCCCATGCCCTGTGCATGGGCCGGCAGGGTCAGGAGCGCGATCGCCGCTGCCGCCAGGAAGAACCGCATGGGGCTTCTCCATCGTTGTCGGGTCGCCCGCGCCCCGATCATACGTTGATTTTCTGCCGGCGCCTACCGCAATGCCGGCGCCTTGACCCTCTCAAGGACGGCGTCTAAGAGCTTCGACGAACGCAGTTTTCCCGTGGCGCCATGCTGGTTCTCATCGACAACTATGACAGTTTCACGTTCAACCTCGTCCACTACCTGGGCGAGCTTGGGGCCGGGACGGACGTCCATCGCAACGACAAGATCACGGCCGAGGCCGTGATTGCGGCCGCGCCCGACGCCATCGTGCTGTCGCCGGGCCCCTGCACGCCCAACGAGGCGGGCATCTGCCTCGACCTCATCGCCAAGGCGGCGCCGACGATTCCGATTTTTGGCGTGTGTCTCGGACACCAGGCGATCGGCCAGGCATTCGGCGGCGAGGTGGTGCGTGCGCCCGTTCCGGTGCACGGCAAGCTGTCCGAGGTCAGTCACGAAGGCGCCGGCGTGTTCCGCGGCATCAACGGCCCGTTCCGCGCCACGCGCTATCACTCGCTGGTGGTCGGCCGCGACCACCTGCCGGACGACCTGGCAGTGACCGCCGAGACCCACGACCGGCTGGTGATGGGGCTTTCGCACAAGAAATTTCCGGTACACGGCGTCCAGTTTCATCCCGAGAGCATCGCCTCCGAGCATGGCCACCGCATCCTCAAGAATTTCCTCGACATCGCGGCGGCCTGGAACCAGACGCATGGGCGGGCGCCGCGGGGGCGCACGCCGGCACTGGCGAGCTGAAGGATCGCGGCCGAGCGATGCCGACCACCTCATCGGCGCCGATCTCCTCGGCTTGAAACGAGCAAGCGCGCTGGTCTAAGAGCCCACCCTGTTGCGGATCGGCGCCTCGGGAGGCGGTCGATTTCGGCCCTGGCGCAGGCTACGATCCGCAGCGGGGTTCCGTCAGGGGCGGTCAATGCAGGATTTCAAGGCGCTCATCGGCAAGGTCGCGACCGGCGCGGCGCTCACCCGCGACGAGGCGGCTGGCGCCTTCGACGTGATGATGTCGGGCGAGGCGACGCCGTCGCAGATGGGCGGCCTCCTGATGGCGCTGCGCGTGCGCGGCGAGACCATCGACGAGATCACCGGCGCGGTCGCCACCATGCGCGCCAAGATGCTCAAGGTGGAAGCGCCGCCCGACGCCATCGACGTGGTCGGCACCGGCGGCGACGCGTCGGGCTCCTACAACATTTCCACCTGCGCGGCCCTCATCGTCGCCGGCGCCGGCGTGCCGGTGGCCAAGCACGGCAACCGCGCGCTGTCGTCGCGCTCGGGCGCGGCCGACGTGCTGGCCGCGCTCGGCGTGCGCATCGACCTCGCCCCCGACGGCATTTCCCGCTGCATCGACGAAGCCGGCATCGGTTTCATGTTCGCGCCCGCCCACCATCCGGCGATGAAGCACGTCGGCCCGACGCGGGTCGAGCTCGCCACCCGGACCATCTTCAACCTGCTCGGGCCGCTGTCCAACCCGGCCGGCGTCAAGCGCCAGATGATTGGGGTGTTCTCGCGCCACTGGGTCGAGCCGCTGGCGCAGGTGCTCAAGAATCTCGGCGCCGAGCGCGCCTACGTGGTGCACGGCTCCGACGGGCTCGACGAGATCACCACGTCGGGGCCGACCAGCGTGGCGGCGCTGGAGAACGGCGCGGTCAAGACCTTCGAGATCGCCCCCGAGGACGTCGGCCTGCCCAAGGCCAAGCCGGAGGCGCTGCGCGGCGGCGACGCCGAGGCCAACGCGGCGGCGCTGCTCGCGGTGCTCAAGGGCAGCAAGGGACCGTTCCGCGATATCGCGGTGTTCAACGCGGCGGCCGCGCTGGTCGTCGCCGGTCGCACCAAGAATCTCAAGGAGGGCGTGACGGCCGCGAAAAAATCGCTCGATTCCGGCGAGGCGGAAGGCCGCCTCGACCGGCTGATCCATGTCTCCAATGCCTGACATTCCGGCAACATACGCGCTCGTACGGTGGGTCAGGCGCGCCCTTGCGCGCCGTAACCCACCATTCCTTGCTCCGTCGGTGGGTTTCGGCGCGGCTGCGCCGCGTTCCCATTCGCAAGCCCAGCGTGGCGCCTCAACCCACCCTACGGTCCGCGCCAATGTCTGACATCCTGGCCACCATCGCGGCGTACAAGCGCGAGGAAATTGTCGCGGCGAAGCGCGCGCGCCCGCTCGCCGCGCTCGAGGACGACGCCAAGGCGGCGGCGGCGCCGCGCGGCTTTGTCGCCGCAATCGAGCGCAGGCTGGCGCACGACCGCCATGCGCTCATCGCCGAGATCAAGAAGGCGAGCCCGTCGAAGGGCCTGATCCGCGCCGATTTCGATCCGCCGGCGCTGGCCCTCGCCTATGAGCAGGGCGGCGCCACCTGCCTCTCCGTGCTCACGGACGCGCTGTCCTTCCACGGCAAGCGCGAGCACCTCACGGCCGCGCGCGCCGCGACGAGACTGCCGGCACTGCGCAAGGACTTCATGTACGACACCTATCAAGTGGTCGAGGCCCGGGCCTGGGGCGCCGACTGCATCCTCATCATCATGGCGGCGGTCGACGACGCCACCGCCAGCGACCTGGAAAACGCCGCCCTGGCGCTCGGCATGGATGTGCTGGTCGAGGTGCACGACGCCGCCGAACTCGAGCGCGCGCTGCGCCTGAACTCGCGCCTCATCGGCATCAACAACCGCAACCTGAAGACCTTCGAGACCACGCTCGCCACCGCCGAGCGCCTGGCGCCGCGCGTGCCGCCCGATCGCATCGTCGTCGGCGAGAGCGGGATCTTTACCCCGGCCGACCTTGCCCGCCTCGCCCAGGTGAACATCCGCACCTTCCTGGTGGGCGAGAGCCTGATGCGCCAGGCCGACGTGGCGGCGGCGACGCGCGCGCTGCTGGCGCCGCACAAAGTCTCGGCCGCCGGATGAGACGATGGCCAAGGCGAAGAAACTCTCGCATGTGGGCAAGGGCGGCGAGGCCCGCATGGTCGACGTCGGCGCCAAGACGGTCACGGCGCGAGTCGCGATCGCCGAAGGCCTTGTGCGCATGACGGCGAGGACGCTGGCCTCCGTGCTGGCCGGCGACGCCAGGAAGGGCGACGTCCTCGGCGCCGCGCGCATCGCCGGCATCATGGCGGCCAAGCGGACCCACGAGCTCATCCCCCTGTGCCATCCCCTCCCCGTCTCGCAGGTCCTGGTCGACGTCACGCCCGACCGCGCGCTGCCCGGCCTCGTGGTGCGCGCGCAAGTGAAGGTTTTGGGCCAGACCGGCGTCGAGATGGAGGCGCTGACCGCGGTGTCGGTCGCGTGCCTGACGATCTACGACATGGCCAAGGCGATCGAGCGCGGCATGCGCATCGAAGGCATCCGGCTGATCGAGAAGCGCGGCGGCAAGTCGGGCCGCTACCGCGCAGCGCGGAGCTGAACCGTCATGGCGCTGATGCCGGTGGCCGAAGCGCTGGAAAAGGTTTTGGCCGGAGTCGCGCCCCTGCCGGGCGAAACGGCGCCGCTCGGCGATGCGCACGGGCGGGTGCTGGCAGCCGACCTTGCAGCGCTGCGCACGCAACCGCCGGACGACGTCTCGGCCATGGACGGCTACGCGGTGCGCGGCGCCGACGTGGCCAGCGTGCCGGCGCACCTCACGGTGATCGGCGAGGTGGCGGCCGGCCGGCCGTTCGCCGGAACCGTCGGTGCCGGCGAGGCGGCGCGCATCTTCACCGGCGGCGTGCTGCCGCCCGGCGCCGACACGGTGGTGATCCAGGAAGTGACCGCGCGTGACGGCGATAGCGTCGTGGTCAAGTCGGCGACGTCGGCGGGACGCAACGTGCGCAAGCGCGGCCTCGACTTCACGGCCGGGACGACGCTGCTCCGCCAGGGCGAGCGCCTGACCAGCCGCAGCCTCGCCCTGGCGGCGGCGATGGACCATCCGGTCGTGCCGGTGCATCGCCGGCCTAAGGTGGCGATGCTGGCGACCGGCGACGAACTGGTGGCGCCGGGCGCGCCGGCCGGTCCGGGGCAGATCGTCTACTCCAACGGCTTCGCGCTCGGCGCCCTGATCCGCCAGGAAGGCGCTGAGCTCGTTGACCTCGGCGTCGTCGGCGACGATCTCGTCGTCACCGCCGCGGCGATCGAGCGCGCCCGCCAGGCGGGCGCTGACGTGCTGGTCACCGCCGGCGGCGCCTCAGTCGGCGAGTACGACCTTGTGCAGCGGGCGCTCACCTCGCTCGGCCTCAAACTGTCGTTCTGGAAGGTGGCGCTGCGGCCGGGCAAGCCGCTGCTGCATGGGCGTCTCGACGCCATGCGGGTGCTCGGCGTGCCGGGCAATCCGGTCTCCGCCTTCGTATGCGCATTCCTGTTCCTGATACCGCTGATTCGCCGACTCGCCGGCCGCACCGATCTCGTGCCCGAGCCCGAATCAGCCGTGCTGGGGACCGACCTGCCGGCCAACGACGAGCGCCAGGATTACCTCCGCGCCACCCTCGCGCTGCGCGACGGAAAGATGGTCGCGGCGCCATTTCCGATCCAGGATTCGTCCATGGTCCAGCCGCTGGCAAAGGCCGATTGTCTCATTATTCGCGCACCTTATGCCCCGGCCGCGGCGGCCGGAAGCGCATGCGCCGTCGTTAAGCTAGGACTTTAGCGGCCCTTCGATTTGTTCACGTGGAATTAAGGGGTTGCGGAACACATAAAGAACATATAGTGTCCGTTCATGCTTTGTTTTCTAGCGGTCGTATGTGACGATCGCGCCACTCGGGGGATCTGACGCATGTTGACTCGCAAGCAACTCGAACTCTTGCGCTTCATCCACGAGCGCCTGACCGAGACCGGCGTTCCCCCCTCGTTCGACGAGATGAAGGACGCCCTCGACTTGCGCTCGAAATCCGGCATCCACCGCCTGATCACGGCGCTCGAGGAGCGCGGCTTCATCCGGCGGCTGCCCAATCGCGCGCGTGCCATCGAAGTGATCAAGCAACCCGACGGGTACGGCGCTGGCCGGGCGCGCGGCTTCACGCCGAGCGTCATCGAGGGCAACCTCGGCCGCGTACGCGCGGCGTCCGAGGACGAAGGCGGACGTCCGGTGGCGGTGCCCGTGATGGGGCGCATTGCCGCCGGCACACCGATCGAGGCGATCCAGACGCGCAGCCATACCATCAACATGCCGCCCGACCTGCTGAGCACCGGCGATCACTTCGCGCTCGAGGTGCGGGGCGACTCGATGATCGACGCCGGCATCCTCGACGGCGACACGGTGCTCATCCGCCGCACCGACACGGCCGACACCGGCGACGTGGTGGTGGCGCTGATCGACGACGAGGAGGCGACGCTGAAGCGCTTCCGCCGGCGCGGCGCCTCGATCGCACTGGAGCCGGCCAACTCGTCGCACGAAGTGCGCATCCTGCCGCCCAACCGCGTGCGCATCCAGGGCAAGCTGGTGGGGTTGTTCCGGCGGTATTGATGAGGGCGCAAGTCCACGCGCTGTAGGGTGGGCAAAGGCGCGCAAGACGCGGATCATCAAAAGATGATGCGCACGATGCGCGCCGTGCCCACGCTGTCGGCATCGCCACAGTTCTCGCGCCAAGCACGGTGACGCCGCACGAGGTGCCGCAACCGCGCACGCATCCAGGGCAAGCTGGTGGGATTGTTCCTGGGCTATTGTTCAGCCGGAGCGCCGCCAGGACTCGGCCGTGAGGCGCTCAAGCTCGGCAAAATAGGCCTCGTTCGGGTCGTCGGCCTGATTCGATTCAGTGTTGGCTTGGTGCACGAGATCATGCATGTGACCGACAAGCACGAAGCCGATGGCGTGCAAGGCGTCGTGCCGGTCGAGACCTTCGCTCATGAGACGCTGCAGTGTGCGGGCCACCGGCGTTTCGTCTCCCAACCCAATTTGGTTCTCGACGACGACGTGGATAATCGCGTGGACTTTTGCGTTGGGTAGCGGCACGCGTGTGCGCCGGTGATAATCTTCTACGAGCCGCAGACGTTCGTGCTCGTCCAGCGCATTCCACTCCTCCGGGTCGGGTGCACTGAACGGGTCGTAGTTTTCGATCATTCGGCAATCTTCCGGGTAATAGCAAATTGGCGTGATGCCGCGCTGATGGTGGGCAACGCACAAGAGCGAATTGCCCACCATCAATGCCGAGATACGCGTTGCCACCCTACGGCGAAAGACTGCGAGGCCGCGCTGCGGTCGTTACGACCCCTTCTTCGCCGCCTTGATCGGATCCTTGACCGCATTGAAGGTGGCGAACTCGACATTGTAAAGCTCGCCGTCCTTGCGCTCGACCTTGCGGATATAAATGTTCTGCACGATATCGCGCGTCTCCGGGTCGATCGAGATCGGGCCGCGCGGGCTCTCCCAGGCCAGGCCCTTCATGGCTGCGATGAGTGCGTCGCCATCGGTGTTGCCGTTGGTCTTCTTGAGCGCCTCGTAGATCACGTGCATGCCGTCATAGCCGCCGAGCGAGATGAAGTTCGGCCGGATGCCGTTGAGCTTCTTGAACGCCTCCACATAGGCCTTGTTGACCGGCGACTGGTGATGGGCCGAGTAGTTGCCGGCTGTGACCGTGCCGAGGATGGATTCATTCATGCGCGGCAGGTCGTCGTCGTCGGTGATGTCGCCGGGGCCGATCAGCTTGATGCCGGCCTTGTCGAGGCCGCGATCGACGAACTGCTTGGCGAACAGCCCGGCCTGGCCGGCCGGCACGAACACGAACAGCGTGTCCGGATTGGCGTCGCGCGCCCGCTGCAGGAACGGCGAGAAATCGGGATTGGCCAGTGGCACTTTCAGCGTCTCGAGAATCTGACCGCCGGCCTTGGTGAAGGCTTCAGTGAAGACCTGCGTCGCCTCGGCGCCGGGCGCCCAGTCGGACTGCACGATGACGACCTTCTTGCTGCCGTTCTTCGCCGCCCATTCGCCGATGATCCCGGACTGCTGGCCGAGCGTGAAGCTGGTCCGCACCATGTAGGGCGAGCGCTCGGTGGCCGACGACGTTCCCGACACCATGATCACCGAGGGAACCTTGCCCTGGGTAGCGAGCGGCGCGATGGC
>DATFWC010000225.1:0-7504 GCA_035259885.1 Xanthobacteraceae bacterium | reverse complement strand
CGCGTCGTCATCGAAGCCGGCGACCTCAAGCGCAGCGCGCCGCTGCGCGTTGTCATCGAGCGCCACAAGGCGGCGGTCGCGCTGCCGTGCTACGCCGACAGCGAGCGCGATCTGGCGCGCCTGATCGACGACGAGATGCGTGCCGCCGGCCTCACCATCACGGCCGACGCGCGCGCCGCGCTTATCCCGCTGCTCGGCAGTGATCGCCGCGCCTCGCTGGGCGAGATCAGAAAACTTGCGCTCTATGCTCACGGCCGCGACAGCGTCGGCCTGGACGATATTTTTGCCGTCGTGGCCGACGCCTCGTCGCTCGGCCTGGACAGCATCGTCGATGCCGCCTTCGCCGGACGCAGCGTCGAGCTCGAAACGGAATTCGCCAAGGCGCGCGTCGCCGGCACCGCGGGCGGCACCATCGTGGCGGCGGCGCAGCGCCAGGTGTCGCAGCTGCACAAGGCGCGCATCGCCATCGAAGCCGGCGCGTCACTCGACCAGGCGCTGTTCGAGTTCCGGCCGCCGCCCCACTTCAGCCGCAAGGCGCTGGTGGAGGCGGCCCTGAAGACGTGGACGGCCCCGCGGCTGGAGCGCGCCATGGCGCAGCTCGCCGATGCGGCGCTGGAGGCGCGGCGCCAGGCGGCGCTCGCCGACACGCTGGCGCAGCGCGCCTTGATGGCGATCGCCGGGGCGGCCAAGCGCAAGGCGTAAGTGTGGCGATCCGGAGTGACTCGTCCTTCAAGACGCGCTGTTCGGGCGCTCGTCAGGACGAGGGTCAGGCCGGCGATCGTTGTAGGTTTCTCAGCAGTCCTCACCTGTGCTCGGCCCGAGCATTACTGGTCATGACGCGGAGCGGACGTCTCCGCCTTAGAGGACATTGCGCCTGACCGCACGGGATGTTTTTTTACAATCGCACACGAGCCGAGCGAAAGGACACGCAATGGCCAAGAACACGATTTGCGTATGGTACGACAAAGACGCCGAGGCAGCTGCGCGCTTCTATGCCGAGACCTTTCCCGATAGCGCGGTAGGTGCCGTTCACCGCGCACCCAGCGACTACCCATCCGGCAAGCAAGGCGACGTGTTGACGGTCGAGTTCACGGTCGCGGGCATCCCCTGCATCGGCATCAACGGCGGTCCCGCGTTCAAGCACAACGAAGCCTTCTCGTTCCAGATCGCCACCGACGATCAGCAAGAGACCGACCGCTACTGGAACGCCATCGTCGGTAATGGCGGCCAAGAGAGCGCGTGCGGTTGGTGCAAGGACAAGTGGGGCATCTCCTGGCAAATCACGCCGCGCGTGCTGACCGAGGCGCTGGCTGCCGGCGGCGACGAAGCAAAGCGGGCGTTCGAGGCGATGATGGGCATGAAGAAGATCGACGTAGCCGCGATCAAGGCGGCACGGCGCGGGTGACGTTGCGCTCTCCGGTGCCCTACCACAGCCAACGAGATGTCAGGATTTGCCACCGCTGCGAAATCATGGGGGGCCCGCGCACATCCGCTCAGGAGGGCTAAACCGGACATGGAACGAAAGATCGCCGGAAGGCCGGGTCTGACCCGAAGCGGGCCTTTCGTTGATGCGACCGGTGAATAGTGCGTGGAGACGAACGAAGCCGTCAGCCCTCCGTGTCAGGCTGCTTCTTCAGGGGCCGGATTGCGGGGAATTGATCGGCGGTCAAGGTCTCCTGGGCAAGCAGCAGACGGCCGCCTTCGTCGAGGTCGGCGCGCCGCGTGCGCAGGATGCCAGTCGCCTGCTCGAAGGCCTTCGTGATGATGTCGCGCACCGCCACGTCGATTTCGCGCTCGGTTGTCTCGGAAGCTTCGACGCCGCTGGCCGGAGTCCCCAGGAACGGCTGGGGCGGGGCTGAGTAGGTGCGCTGGCCCACTGTCTCGTCCATGCCGAACCGGGTGACCATCTGCAGCGCGATCTCGGTTGCGCGCTGCAAGTCGTCGGCCGCGCCGGTGGAAACCTCGCCAGCAAAGATCAGGGCCTCCGAAGCCCGCCCACCCATCAGCACGGCGATACGGTTGGCGAGATCGTGGCGGGCAAGCAGGAAGCGATCCTCGGTCGGCCGCTGGATGGTGTAGCCGAGCGCGCCCACGCCGCGTGGGATAATCGAAACCTTGTGCACCGGATCGACGCCCGGAAGGCTCGCGGCGACCAGCGCGTGCCCCATCTCGTGATAGGCGACGCGGCGGCGTTCCTCCGGGCCCAGAATGCGGCTCTTCTTTTCCAGCCCCGCCACGATGCGCTCGATCGCTGCGGTGAAGTCGGCGAGCGTCACCGCTTCGGCGTTGCGCCGGGTCGCCACGATGGCGGCCTCGTTGACAAGGTTGGCAAGGTCGGCGCCGGTGAAGCCAGCAGTGAGTCCGGCGACCTGATCGAGGTCGACGCCGCTCGCCAGTCGGATCTTGGCTACGTGGACCTTCAGTATCGCCAGCCGGCCCGAACGATCCGGCCGGTCGACCGGCACCTGGCGGTCGAAACGGCCAGGCCGCAGCAAGGCGGGATCGAGCACCTCCGGCCGATTGGTAGCACCGATCAGGATCACCCCGGTCGTCGGATCGAAACCGTCAAGCTCGGCGAGCAGCTGGTTGAGTGTCTGCTCCTTCTCGTCGTAGCCGCCGATTGCGCCGGGGCCGCGGCTGCGGCCGAGCGCATCGAGCTCGTCGATGAAGATGATGCAGGGCGCCGCCTTCCGCGCCTGCTCGAACAGATCGCGTACGCGGGCGGCGCCAACGCCCACGAACATCTCGACGAACTCGGCGCCGGAGATCGAGAAGAACGGCACGCCGGCTTCGCCGGCGACTGCGCGCGCCAGGAGCGTCTTGCCGGTGCCTGGCGGGCCGACCAGTAGAATACCCTTCGGGATGCGCGCGCCGAGCCGTCCGAACGATGTCGGATCGCGCAGGAAGGCGACGACTTCCTGGAGCTCGAATTTCGCCTCGTCGACGCCGGCCACATCCTTGAAAGTGACCTTCGTGTCGGTCTCAACATAAACCTTGGCGCGCGACTTGCCGATCGACATCAGGCCGCCGAGACCTTGGCGTTCCGCCATGCGGCGAAACCCGTAGGTCCAAAGCAGATAGAAGAGGAAGATCGGCAGCACCCAGGACAGGATGGTGGTGAGAAAGGTCGATGACGGCGCGCCGGTGATGACGACGCCGTGGGCCCGAAGCTTGTCGGCAAGCCCGGGCTCGACGCGGACCGTGTAGAACTCTTTTCGGCCGTCCGGGAACGGCTCCTTCAGGGTCCCCTGGATGGTCTCCTGTCCGACCAGCACTTTCTCGATTTTATTCTCGTCGAGGAGCTGCTCGAATTGGCTGTACGGAATGGTCTCAATCTGGATGAAGCGCAGCCACAGGAACTGGACCAGCATCACGCCGAGGAAGGCCGCAAAAATGTACCAGGTCGCAAACTGGTGCTTGCGCTCCTCCGGCTCCTTCGGTGTGCGGCTTCGGGTGTCGTTGCCTTTGCTCGGCCCAGCGCCGGGTGGCTCGCCATACCCAGGCAGTTTCAAGAAGCGCCAACCCGGCGTGGATTTTCCCGCATCATTCGACGGCTGATCGAGCATGTCGGTCTCCCGTTGGCGACACGTCCTGCATCGCCGCCCTACCGACCTGTCGCCGTCCACAATAGAATTGGTACTTAGAGTTCAGCGTAGCAGCGACGCTTCCGGCAGTCCATGCAGACGCGGGAACCGATGCAGCGTACACGGCCTGGCTTCGATTCAGTTTGAACGATCACCCGCCGCGCAGCAGCCGCGCGATCACCTCGTCGAGCTGCTCGAGGCTGCGGTAGCGGATGCGCAGCTCACCGCCCTCCCCGCGCGGCGCGACCGTGACGGTCAGGCCGAGATTGTCCGACAGCCGCTTCTCCAACGCCAGCGTGTCCGGATCCTTGGTGGTCGCGCGCGGCCGCGCCTTCGCCGCCTTGCCGGCCTTGCGCGCGCGCTCCTGCGTCAGGGCTTCGAGCTGACGCACGTTAAGTCCTTGGTCGACGACTGCCCGCGCGAGCGCTTCCGGATCCGGCTGGCCGAGCAGCGCGCGCGCGTGGCCGGCCGAGATCTTGTTCTCCGACAGATAGGACTTCACCAGGTCGGGCAGCTTCATCAGGCGCAGCGTGTTGGCCACGTGCGGCCGGCTCTTGCCCACGATCTTCGCCAACTCGTCCTGGCTGTGGCCGAACTCCTCCATCAGGGCCTGATAGCCCATGGATTCTTCCAGCGGGTTGAGATCGGTGCGCTGGACGTTCTCGATGATGGCGAGTTCGAGCGCTTCGCGGTCGCCCACCTCGAGCAGGACGACCGGCACCTCGTGCATGCCGGCACGCTGCGCCGCGCGCCAGCGCCGCTCGCCGGCAATGATCTCGTAGGCGTCGGCATGGCCGCGGACGGTCCGCGCCAGGATCGGCTGAATGATGCCGCGCTGGCGGATCGACGCCGCCAGTTCCTCGATCTCGTCCTCGGCGAACATGCGGCGCGGGTTGCGCGGGTTGGGCCGCAAAAATTCGATCGGCAGACGCCGCTGGCTGCGCGCGCGCTCGAGCGACGCGCTTTCGTCGCCGACGTCGCCGATGAGTGCGGCCAGTCCACGCCCGAGCCGGGATCTTGCTGGTTCTTCTGCCATGGTGGATGTCCGGCCCCCTTGCCGGCAGCGCGATCCCGCCGACCGAAGTCAGGCAAGCGCGCGGGCGCAACGAGGATCAGGCGGCGCGCAGCCTCCTTTCGCGTTGGATGATTTCCGATGCCAGGCGCAGGTAGGCTTGGCTGCCCACGCACTTGAGATCGTACAGCAGCACCGGCTTGCCGTAGGACGGCGCCTCCGACACGCGGACGTTGCGCGGGATGATCGTCTGATAGACCTTGTCGCCCATGAAGCCCCGGACATCGGCCACCACCTGGCCCGCGAGGTTGTTGCGGGCGTCGTACATGGTCAGCACAACGCCGTGGATTGTCAACCCAGAGTTGAGAGTGTTCTTGACCTGGTCGACGGTCTTCAGCAGTTGCGACAGGCCCTCCAGGGCGAAGAATTCGCACTGCAGCGGCACCAGGATCGAATGCGCTGCCGCCATGGCGTTGATGGTCACCAGGTTGAGCGACGGCGGGCAGTCCACCAGCACGTAGGTGTAGGTGGTCTCGGTGTCGGTGTTGAGAGTGGCGAGAGCCCGGCGCAGGCGGAAGGCGCGGTCTTTCTCCTGGGCCACCTCGAGCTCAAAGCCGGACAGGTCCATGGTGGCCGGGCAGATGTGCAGCCGCGGCACGGCGGTAGGCAGGATGGCGTCGCGCAGCGCCACGTCGCCCATGAGCATGTCATAAGTCGAGCGCTGGCGGCTGCGGCGGTCGATGCCGAGACCGGTCGAGGCATTGCCCTGCGGGTCGAGGTCGACCACCAGGACGTTCTCGCCGATCGCCGCCAGGGCCGTGCCGAGGTTGATGGCCGTCGTGGTCTTGCCGACGCCCCCCTTCTGGTTGGCCAGCGCCAGCACCCGCGGCGCCGTGGCCGCATGGTCCGCGACGTCGAGCACAGGTTCGGGTTCGTTCATGCTTCGTGCGCGTCCGCCGCCGCGCTGCTAAAGCCCGATCAGCGCCGCCGAGCGGTGCGAACGACCACGACTCGCCCCTGCGCACTGGTCAGGCTGGGTATGAGGTCAGCCTCGACGATCCAATATTTGGCAGCTTCGGTCAATTCAGTCTCTACATCTTGACCCTTGGGGAACAGGCCGATCACCCCAGTTTTCAACAGCGGCGCGGCCAAGTCCAGGAGGCCGCGCAACGGCGCGAGCCCCCGCGCCGTGATCACATCGGCCGATTCGTCCAAGTTGTCCACAAGATCTTCGATTCGCCGGGGATGCACAAGTGCCGGGACGCCCAGCCGGCGCGCTGCCTCGCGCAGGAAGGCGGCTTTCTTGCGGTTGCTCTCCACCAGATGGACTCCTGCCCCCGGCTGCTCCGCCAACGCGCACGCGATCACCAAGCCGGGAAAGCCCCCGCCGGACCCGAGATCGACCCAGGTCCGAGCCTGCGGCGCGAGCGCCAGGAGCTGCAGCGAATCCAGCACGTGACGGGTCCACACCTCGCTCAAGGTCGCGGGCGCGACGAGGTTCGTGGTCCGCTGCCACTTCAGCAGTAGTTGCACGAAGCCGTCGAGCCGCGTTGCCGTTTCACGTGAAACGGGGACGGCGGCCAGGGCCTTGGCGCGGTCGGCCTCCAAATCGGCTGGGCTGGGTCCCTCTGCTACCCTGCGCATTCAGTTCATCTCTGGCTCGACCAGGGACGTTCGTCATTGCCGGATTGCCGGCTTGACCCGGCAATCCCCCGCTTGATGACTCAGCCGTTGGCTGGACGCGCGGGTCAAGCCCGCGCGTGACGAAAGGATGGCCTGCGAATCACGAAGAGCGGCTCAAGCCACGGCGCGCTTCCGGCGCCGGATATGCGCCGCGAGGAGGGTCAAGGCAGCCGGCGTCATGCCGTCGATGCGGCTCGCCTGGCCAACGGTCCGCGGCCGGACCGACTGCAGCTTCTGGCGGATTTCCAGGGAGAGGCCGGTCATCGCGGCATAGTCCAGGTCTTCGCGCAGCTCGAGACTTTCGTCCCGGCGATAGGCCGCCACGTCGGCGGCTTGGCGCTCGAGATAGACCGCATACTTGGCATCGATTTCGAGCTGCTCGCCGGTGATCCGGTCGAGCCGGCCGAAGTCCGGCCAGATGCGCGCGATATCGGCGAGCCCGATGGTCGGATAGGACAGGAGTTCGAAGGCGGTCCGCCGCTGGCCGTCGCGATTGAGGCTCAGGCCATGACGGTCGGCCTCGTTGGGCGTGATCGACACCGCCCGGGCCATGTCGCGGGCCGCCGCCAGGCGGGCCATCTTCTCCGCGAAATACCGCTGGCGGACGGCATCCACGCAGCCGATTGCGATGCCATGCGGCGTCAGCCGCTGATCGGCATTGTCGGCGCGCAGGGTCAGCCGGTACTCGGCGCGCGACGTGAACATGCGATAGGGCTCGGTGACGCCACGGGTGACCAGATCGTCGATCATGACGCCGAGGTAGGCCTCGGCGCGGTCGAACACGATGTCCGGGCCGCCGCCGGCCCGCGCCGCCGCGTTGAGGCCCGCCACCACGCCCTGCGCCGCCGCCTCTTCGTAGCCGGTCGTGCCGTTGATCTGGCCAGCCAGGAAAAGCCCGCGCAGGCGCTTCGCCTCCAGGCTCGGCGTCAGCTCGCGGGCATCGACGTGGTCGTATTCGATGGCATAGCCGGGCCGCACCACGCGGGCGCGCTCCAGGCCCGGAATGGTGGCCACCATGGCGAGCTGGACCTCCTCCGGCAGCGAGGTGGAAATCCCATTGGGATAAACGGTGGTGTCGTCCAGGCCCTCGGGCTCGAGAAAGATCTGGTGGCCGTCGCGGTCGCCGAACTTGACGATCTTGTCCTCGATCGACGGGCAGTAGCGCGGCCCGCGGCTCTGAATCTGGCCCGAATACATGGGCGACCGGTGCACGTTCTGCCGGATG
>DATFWC010000224.1:0-12610 GCA_035259885.1 Xanthobacteraceae bacterium | reverse complement strand
CAATCGCAGCGCCGCGACCCGAACACGTCGCCGGTGAGGCAGGCGGAATGCAGCCGGATCGGGACCGGCCGGGAGAAGTCGGGCGTGCCGACGATGATGGCAACCGGCGCGCCGCCGATCGCATCGCGGAACACGACGAAGCGGGTGACCAGTCCCCTGTGCAGCGGAACCTGCGCCTCGCCGGCAACCGCCAGCGAGCGGATGAGGTCGCGGCGGAACCTGGCCACCGCCGTGGCGGCGACCGTGACCAGCGGCGGATCGCAGGCGGGCGCCGCGTCGGCGCCGGGGCTGGCGACCAGCAGGGCGGGAAGCTTTTGCGCGAACTTGGCCAGTTCGAGCGCCGCGATCGCGGCCGGCCCGGCGACGGTTGCCGAAACCTTGCGGTCGACGCTGTCGCTGGCGGCAAGGGCAAAAATCGAGCCGGTATCGTCGCCCGGCGCGAGGTCCACCAGGAGCGGCTGCGCCGCATCGAGGCCGAGTACGCGGGCGCGGCGCGCCGTGATGACGAGCCGGGGCGGCGCCGGATGGACCAGGGCGGTGAACGCAGCGAAGCGATCGATGTTGGCACCGTCGACCGGCATGGCCAGCACGGTCTCGTCCGCCGCCCGGATCAGGACGGGGCGTCCGGCGCGGAACTCGGCAAGGCCCCGTTGAACGCCAATATTTGCCGCCTCCCCGAACGCGCGGGGACCCATACGCTCCATACCGTTCCTCATTCAGATGTTCTGAGGTGGCTTTTATGCCAGAATCAAACCCCTGGTTCTCGTCGGTATTCCCGCCCCGGCTGGTCCGACGGTAAGTCCCCGCGTCCCCATTTCAGAATGAAAGATGGCTGGAAATCAAGAGGATAAGGGCGGACCGGCAGGGCGCAATCCCACCTCGCGCAGGTCACCCATGTCCGGTGCCGGCGCCGGGCCGGTTTTCGCGCCTGCGGCTGAGGACTCGTGGTGCACCGTACCGGCCGCCTTCCGTGCCGGCGCGGTTCTGCCGGCGCCATGGGAAGAGCTTTTTGGTCCGCTGCGCCAAGGCGCGGTCGATGATCTCGTCGTCGTCGGCCAGGTCGGCCAGTCGCTCGACGGGCGCATCGCCACGGTGAGCGGCCACTCGCACTACATCAACGGCCCCGATGGACTCGCGCACCTGCATCGGCTGCGCGCCATCGTCGATGCGGTGGTGATCGGCATCGGCACGGTGCTCGCCGACGATCCGCAGTTGACGGTGCGGCGGGTGAGCGGACCGCATCCGGCGCGCGTGGTCATCGATCCGCGCGGGCGCCTGCCGGCAACGGCGCACCTGCTCGCCGACGGCGCCGCCCGGCTGGTGGTGACGACGCAGGGCACGCGCCAGCACCTGCCGCCGGGCGTCGAAGGCGTGGCGCTGCCGGCGGACAACGGCCACATCGCGCCGCCCACTTTGCTCGCCTGCCTGGCGGCGCACGGGTTTCGCCGCATCATGATCGAGGGCGGCGCGCAGACCATGTCGCGCTTTTTCGCCGCCGGATGTCTCGACCGCCTGCACGTCGTGGTGGCGCCGCTCATCCTCGGCTCGGGATCACCGGCCTTCGCGCTGGCTCCGGTCGAGCGGTGCGATCAGGCGCTGCGTCCGCCGGTGCGCACCCACGCGCTCGGCGACGAGATGCTGTTCGATTGCGATCTCTCGTCCGGCCGCGTGCCCGTCGGGGTTGCGAAGACGTCGACATGACCGACGCGCACGGCGGAACGGCCGGCGGCGACGAAGTCGCGACGTCGCGCGAGCCAGTCGATGATGGCGGCGGGAGCGAGCTCGTTGAGCTCGCGTGCGGCAGCGGCCCAACCCGACAGCACCTCCTGCTGCATCTCGCGATCGTCCGGTCCGAGCATCCAGTCGGATGATCCCTGCACCAGTGTGTATTGCACCTTGGCGAACTGCACGCTCGCCGCTGCGGCGGCGGTCGGACCGAGCGCCGGACCGAATCCCTTGTCGCGGCGCTGATGGCGATTGACCGCGGCGACGATGGCCGCGTCGAACGGATCGGCCGGCTCCAGCGTGGCGCGGCCGTCGTAGCTCAGCGCCGCGTAGACCGGGAGCCGGCGCGCCGCCGCCTCGACCACGAAGCGCTCGAGCCAGTCAGCGGACACCAGGTCGAGCAGCGCCGAGGCGGTGACCAGATCGACGGCGCCGTCGAGCGCCGCTTCGAGATCGCGCGCGAGGTCGATCGGAACGGCGGTGACGCTGGCGCCGGCCGGTGCCGCGCTTTGCGCGGCGCGCGCCAGGAGGCCGAGATCGTTGTCCACGAGGCGCCAGATCTGGTGCGCGGGCAAATGCGAGCCGAGCGCGCGCAGGGTCGATCCGGTGCCGCAGGCCAGATCCACGACGGTGGATGCCGCTCGATCGGCGAAGGCGGCCGCCACCGCCGCCAGGACGTCGCGGTTGCGCGCTGCGAGATCGTAGGGCTCGCGCAGCGCCAGCCAGTCGGCCGCAAAGCTCACGACACCGCCTCCAGAACAGCCGCAAAGATTTTTGCCGATTGCGGCCAGTCGGGAAGTTTTGCGGCCGCAGCGCGGGCTTGCGCCGCCAGCGCCAGACGCTTTTCGCTATTGGCAATGACCTGGCGCAGCGCGGCGGCAAGCGCCGCGCTGTCGTCGGGCGGCACGAGAATGCCGGCGCCCGGCGCCACCGTCTCGGGGATGGCCCCGGCCATGGTGGCGACGACCGGCACGCCATGCGCAATGGCCTCGGCGAGCGCCATGCCGTAGCCTTCGTGCCGCGACGCCAGCACGAACACATCGGCCTCGGCATAAAGCTCTGCCAGCCGCGCGTCGGCAACCGCGCCGGCCAGCGCCACGCGGGGCGCGAGATCGAGCGCCGCGATCATGGCCTCGAGCCCCGCCGCGGTCGCTGGACTGCGATCGCGCGCGCCCGCAATGGTGAGCCGCCACGGCAGGTCCTTGATGGTTGCCAATGCCGCCAGCAGCACGTCGTACCCCTTGCGCGGCACCAGCGCACCGACCGACAGCAGCGCCAGCGTGCCGTCGCCGCTGCCGCGCGCCGGCATGACCGGATCGATGCCGGGCAACGCAACCGTGATGCGCCCGGTGGCAATTCCATAGTCAGCGGCCAGCAGCCGCGCCGTCGCGGCGCCGGTCACGATCACGTGGCGGACGGCCGCGAGCGCCGCGCGTTCGCTCGATCGCAACGCGTCGGCTTGGGCGGCTGACAGGCCGCTTTCCAGCGCCAGCGGATGATGCACCAGCGCCACCAGCCGATGACTCTCGCGCAAGGCCGCCGCCTCCTCGGGAAGCACGCCGAGCGCCAGTCCGTCGATGACGATGCAGCGGCCCCGCGGCACGGCGTCGAGGCGCACCCGCGCCGCCGCGCGGGTGGCTGCGCTCGGACGGGGAAATTCTGCCCCGAGCTCGACGACGTCCGCGCGCCAGCCGAGGCGCTCGAGCTCGGCGATCATGCGCCGGTCGTAGGCATAGCCTCCGGTCGGAGTGTCGAGATCGCCCGGAACCGCGAAGGCGAAGCTGCGGCTCATCGCGAACTCGGCGGGCTCCCTCTCCCCGTTGAGGAGAGGGCTGGGGTGAGGGGGCTCATGAGCTTCGTGACGGCCGCCCTTGCCCCCTCACCCGGCGCGCAAGAGCGCGCCGACCTCTCCCCGCTGGGGAGAGGTGGAGCAAGTGGAGTGGCCCTGGATCTGCGGCTCACCACAACGGCGCCTCGAACCACGCGCGCGCCGACGGCGATTCCCCGATGGTGACCCGGATGGCAGCGATGTCGCGCCCGTCGCGGCCGAGCCGGCCGGCGCGCACCGCTTCGGCGAGGCGCTCGAACACGTGCCGGGTGAGGAACTCGGTCGTGGTGTTGACGTTCTTGAATTCCGCAAAGTCGTCGAGATTCTTGTAGTTGAGCGGTGCCAGCACCTCCTTGAGCACCTCGAACGCGCGCCCGATGTCGACCACGATGCCGTTCTCGTCGAGCTGGTCGGCCATGAAGGCGGCCGCGACCGCGAACGTTGCGCCATGCAGCGCCTGCGCCGGGCCGAACACCGCCCCGCGGAACGAATGCGCAATCATGATGTGGTCGGAAACCTCGACGGCGAACACGATCGACTCCTTGGCGAATGGCGAATGATGAATGGTGAGTGGCGAGTGGCGAGTGGAATGGCACGTTGGAATTCTGCAAATGAAATTACCACTCCTTGATGTTCCATTCGCCATTCGCCATCGGTATTCGCCCCACTCTCTACCTCCACGCACTACTCACTCGCCATTGTAGCGGATCACCTGGCACAAGACGCCGCTGGCCGGCCCGAGAATGTCGGGCAGGCGCGCCGGCAGGTCGGCGAACGCGATCGCCGGCGCGAGCAGCGCGTCGAGCGCGGGATCGTCCAGGAGCGCCAGCGCGGCGGCGCGGCGGCGGGAAAAGTCCCAGCGCGCGCGGTGCGACGTGGAGACATTGCCGACCTGGCTCGACACGAGGCGGAGGCGGCGGCTGTGAAAGGCGCCGCCGAGCGGCACCGACACCTCACCCGCGCCATACCAGCTGAGCTCGACCACGGTCGCCTCCATGCCGGCGAGACGCAGCGCCGTGGCAAGGCCGGCGGCGCTGGCGCTGGCATGGATGACGAGATCGCACTCTTCCGGCGCGGCGTCGGGCAACGCAAAGCGCAGGCCGAGATGGCGCGCGAGGTCGGCGCGGGCAGGCTCGATATCGACCAGCGTCACGTCGGTGCCTGGAATGCGCGCGCACAAGCGCGCCACCAGCGCCCCAACGACCCCGGCGCCGACCACGGCGATGCGATCGGCCGGCCCGGGCGCGGCATCCCACAGCGCATTGAGCGAGGTCTCCATATTGGCCGCGAGGACCGCGCGCGCCGGCGGCACATTTTTCGGCACCGGAACGATGGCGTCCGCCGCTACGGTGAACAGGTTCTGGTGCGGGTGGAGCGTAAAGACGGTCTGGCCGACGAGGTCGCGCGGGCCGCTTTCGACACGGCCGACATTGATGTAGCCGTACTTGACCGGGAACGGAAAGGCGCCGCCCATCAAGGGCGCGCGCATGCGCGCGTGCTCGCTTTCCGGGACCCGACCGAAGAACACCAGACGCTCGGTGCCGCGGCTGATGGCGCCATAGAGCGCCCGCACCAGGACCTCGCCGGGACCGGGCGCGGCGGCCGGCTCCGGGCGGATTTCCGCCTTGCCGGGCCCGACATACCACAGGGCCGAGGCTTCTCCAGCTTGCCCGTTCACCATCCCCTCCTGGTGTGGTGGATTTGAAGTTCCTGCCAACATTGCGGCCACCTCGTGTAGGAACTTCAAATCCAAACCACACCAGAAATCATATACTTGCCAGTGTCCCTTTGATTCCGAAGTTCGCATGCGAGCCTGCCGCAAGGGTTTGCGAACTTCGGAATCGGGACACTGGCCGGCCTTTCCGTTGCCGTCCGTCTCTGGCTATATCCTGACCCGGCACGAGAGGAAATCTAACCCCTTGCTCGACCGTCTCGATCGGCTGGACGTGGCCACCGCCGCGCCCGAAAGCTCCCTTGCGGGCCGCCGGGCGCTGTTTTTCGCCCTGGTGGCGGCCACCATGGCGGCGCTGCTCTGGCTCATGGCGGCGGCACTGTCGGTCGGCGGCCTCGACGCCTTCGACCTGACCCTGCTGGCGCTGTTCGCCGTGACCCTGCCGTGGTCGGTGATCGGCTTCTGGAACGCGACCATCGGCTTCCTCATCATGCGCTTCGCCCGCGACCCGACTGCCGTGGTGTGTCCGGTGGCGGCGGGCGTGCGCGGCACCGAGCCGATCACGGTCTCGACCGCGATCGTGGTGTGCATCCGCAACGAAAGTCCTGAACGGCTGATCCGCAACCTGAAGCCGCTGCTGGCTGGCCTGGTGGCGGAAGGCGTGGGCAAGTGCTTCCACGTCTATCTGCTGAGCGACACCGACCAGGCCGACATCGCCGCCGCCGAGGATGCCGACCTCGGCGCCTTCGCGGCAGCGTGGCAAGACCAGGTCCCGGTCACGTACCGGCGACGCGCCAGCAACACCGGCTTCAAGGCCGGCAACATCCGCGACTTCTGCGAGAACTGGGGCGACCGCCACGAGCTTGCCGTCACGCTCGACGCCGACAGCTTCATGAGCGCCGAGGCGGTGTTGCGGCTGGTGCGCGTGATGCAGGTGAACCCGCAGCTCGGCATCCTGCAAGGCCTGGTCGTGGGTATGCCGTCGACCAGCGCCTTCGCCCGCGTGTTCCAGTTCGGCATGCGGCTCGGCATGCGCTCATACACCATCGGCAGCGCCTGGTGGCAGGGCGATTGCGGCCCGTACTGGGGCCACAATGCCGCCGTGCGGCTCAAGCCGTTCACCGCCCATTGCCACATCCCGCCGCTGCCGCCGGGCGGCCCCCTCGGCGGGCACGTGCTCAGCCATGATCAGATCGAGGCGGTGCTGATGCGCCGCGCCGGCTACGAGGTGCGCGTGCTGCCGGAAGAAGATCTCGGCTGGGAGGAGAATCCGCCGACGCTCATCGAGTTCATCCGGCGCGACCTGCGCTGGTGTCAGGGCACGCTGCAGTACTGGCACTTCCTCTTCCTTCCTGGCGTGCCGCTGGTGAGCCGCTATCAGCTCGCCTTCGCGGTGCTCATGTTCCTGGGCTCGCCCGCCTGGATGGGCCTCCTGATCGTCGGCACGCTGGCGGTGGCGCGCGCCGACACGCCGGCGGACTTCATCCGCGCCGATGCCGGCCTCGCACTGTTCGCCGTCGTGCTGGTCATGTGGTTCGCGCCGAAGATAGCCACCGTGCTCGATGTCCTCACCCGGCCGCGCCTGCGCCGTGCCTTCGGCGGCGGCGTCCGCTTCGTCGCCAACGTGGCGATCGAGACGCTGTTCTTCCTAGCGCTGTCGCCCATCATGTGGCTCGGCCACACGATCTTTCTCGGCGGGCTGGCGTTCGGCCGCACCATCGGCTGGATCGGCCAGACGCGCGACGATCACGCCGTGCCATTGGCAGTGGCGCTGCGCCAGTTCTGGCCGCAGACGCTCCTCGGGTGGGCAGCCATCGGCATTCTGGCGCTGACCCATCCGTCGGCCATTCCCTATGCGGTGTTCATCGCCGGCGGGCTCGCGCTGTCGGTGCCGCTGGCGGTGGTGAGCGCGTGGCCGCGCCTCGGCCGCCTGTGCGCGCGCATCGGCGTCGGCCGCCTGCCCGAGGAGACCGATCCGCCGGCGCCGTTGCGCGGCCTCGACCTGGCGGCGCTGGAAGCGGCGGCAGCCGGCCAGCGCAACACCCAGATCCTGCGCACCACGCGTGGCGTCGTGCGCTCGCTCCGCCTCTATTACGGCGACCGCCGCCGCCGCGCCGCCATGGACCGGCTGTACGCGCAATTCGTGAAGCCGGGCCACCTGGTGTTCGACATCGGCGCCCATGTGGGCGATCGCACCGCGGCGTTCCGCCGGCTCGGCGCCCGCGTCGTGGCGGTCGAGCCGCAGCCGGCGCTGGTCGGGGCGTTGAAGCTTCTGTACGGCCGCGACACCGCCGTCACGATCGAGCCGGTGGCGCTCAGTGGCACCGCCGGAAAGATTGCGCTGAATATCAATATCGACAATCCGACCGTGTCGACGGCATCCGCGCAATTCATCGCCGCCGCCGACGGCGCGCCCGGCTGGGAAGGCCAGCGCTGGACCGGCCGCATCGACGTAGCCACGACGACGCTCGACCGGCTGATCGCCCGCCACGGCGTGCCGGCCTTCGTGAAAATCGATGTGGAAGGCTTTGAGGCCGAGGTGCTGGCCGGCCTGACGCAGGTGATCGCCGCCCTCTCGTTCGAATTTACCACGATCCAACGCGAGGTCGCTCAAGACTGCCTGCGCCGTTGCCAGGCGCTCGGCTTCACCCGCTACAATGCGGCGCTCGGCGAAAGCCAGGAGCTGGCGCATGCGAGCTGGCAGAGCGCGGAGGAGATCGGACGTTGGCTGGCGGCGCTGCCGATGGAAGCCAACTCCGGGGATATTTATGCCCGTCGGTAATTTCTCCGTAGGGTGGGCAAAGGCGCGTTGCTCTGCGCGTTCAGCATGCGCGGCGATTGGAACGCGCCATGCCCACGCGTGCGGCCTCATCACCAATGGTGGGCACGGCGCGTTCGTATCGCCTTATGTGTTGATGCGCCGCGTCCTGCGCGCCTTTGCCCACCCTACGGTGATTTTGCTCCTTGCTACCATCGCGACCGGCGCCTATGCCGGCGACGAGCTCGCGGTCGAGGTGGTCAACGCCAGCGAGCCGACGCTGTGCGCCGAGAAGGACAATGTCCACCTCAAGCTCGGGTCGCCCGACGTGCGCCGCTTCACCATCGAGGCAGTGCATCCGGCCTACATGGGCACGATCGTGGTCGACCGCTATGCGCCCGACTTCCGGAACTGCGACATGTCGAACGATCCGGTCCACAAGGCCGAACCGCGCCGCATCACCTTGTACGAAACGAACGAGTGGCAGCTCGTCGGCCTCGCCTTCCCCAGCTACTGGCGGGCGGCAAAGGTGCCGGTGCGCGTCGGCGAGCGGGTGGAGACCGGGCTGCACCTGTTGCAGCTGTGGACGCGCTTTCAGGAGC
The DNA here is from genome assembly GCA_035259885.1 of Xanthobacteraceae bacterium. Lineage (GTDB taxonomy): Bacteria > Pseudomonadota > Alphaproteobacteria > Rhizobiales > Xanthobacteraceae > DATFWC01. Next base: position 4,025 of record DATFWC010000224.1, on the reverse strand, counting down.
GCGCCGAGGAAGTGCTGGTGCTCTATCCGCCCGACGGCTACTGGCGGGCGCGCCCGCTGCCGCCAGCGCACCTGCGTTGGAGCGCCTACGGTTCGTCGTTCCTCGTCGGCCCGGAGGACATGGCAGGCAGGCCGCTGGTCGACATCAAGGACATCGCGTTCGATCCGGCCACGCGCACGTTCCACCTGGCGTTCGTGCGCGGCGGCTCGGCGAGCCTGCGCCTTCAGTCGCTCGATCAGGACCACATCGCCCTCGATGTGACGTTCGACTCGGCGATCTCCGGCGCGCCGTTCGCCGCGCTGCGTTCGATGTTCGTCACCGAGGTCAACGCCGACGTCGCCCGGGTGGGCTGGCGCACGAAAGGCGCGCAAGCCTGGCAGCAAGCGCCGGTAATGACGTTTGCCCGCGCCGACGCGGTGGAATTGTGGGCGGGCCGCGCGCTGCCGTCGCGGCACAATCTCAGCGCCCCCGACATGGTGTTCCGCGATTTCCGCGCCGCACGGTGAGCCACGCGATCGTGAGCCGCGACGCCATGTTTTCGATCGATTGAAGCTGCCATAATGCCGACAGGAGGTGAGATGATGGGGGGCCGATGCGCCTTGAATCCAAAGGGGATGTGTCATGGCGGAGACGAAGCGGGCGCGGGCGAAGCTGCGCTACCAGGATCGCAACGACCTGTTCGAGACGTTTGCCGACTCGCTCGGGCCGTGGTCGTACGATGGCAACACCTTGCGCCTCGAGTTCCTGGTGACGCGCCTCGACTCGCCGAAAGGCGACGAGCGGACCGGACGGCAATTCCCGGTATGCCGGCTGGCGCTGACCGCCAAGGGCGCGCTCGAGCTGCTCAACCAGTGTCGCCAGCTCACTGATGCGCTGGAAAAAGCCGGCGCGATCAAGAAGGCGCCGAGCGAGCGCCAGCCGATCAAGGTGAATTGAGCGGCGCGACAACGTGGCGGATTTTTTCCCCGACCTCCTTCAGCGCTCCGGCAAAAGGATGGAAGGTGAAACGCACCGTGTGGGTGCCGGGGGGCACCACGATGGCGCGGAAGATGACGTTGGCCTTGAGGATGTCGGTCGAGACGCCGTCGATGCTGGCGCGCCACCAGGGATGCCAGACGTCGTTGAGCACGAGAATGCCGCCGGCCGGCGCGTCGACCGCGATCACGACCTCGGTGCCGGCATAGCGCACGATGCGCGCTGCATTGGCGCTGCGCGCAAAGGCCGGCGGCAGGTCGAGCGGCGCCTGCTCCAGCAGCACGGTCGTGCGCGGGTCGACGTCGGGCCAGCCGCTGGCGGCGAGCGCCGAAAAATCGGCAAAGCGCCACTCGGTCGCCACCATGACGCGCGGCAGCGCGCGCGGGTTTTCGTACACATAGGCGTCGGCTGTGCGCGCGATGAAGGTGAGATCGCCCGGCTGCAGCGCGGAATCGATCTGCTCCACGGGCACGCCGGTGGCGATGAAGCGCAGGCCAAGCATATCCGCGAAGGCCGAACGGTAGGACGGAAACAGCGGCGAGAAGTTGCGCTGCTCGGCGGTCGCCACCGTGTCGGGCGCCCGCGTCGCGTCATAGAACCACTTGAGCCGCAGCGGATTGTGCCCGAATACGTGCTCGAACCCGTGCACCAGCCCCAGGTTCGGCCAGTGATAAGCAATGCCGGTGAGTTCGACACGGTCGCGCCGGTCGGGAGCCGCTGCGGCCGCCAGACGCGCCTTGAGCAGCGCCACGGTCTCGTTGTGCGTGTCGGGCCGCAGCGCCTCGTAGACGGCCGGCGGCAGCCCGGTCGACTCGTTGGACGCATTGTTCCATGCGAGGTCGATCACCATGAACGTGCCCAGCACCAGCGCGGCGCCAAGCGCAGTGTTGGAGCGGCGCGCCAGGCCGAGCGCAGCGATCGCCACACCGGCAAAGGCGATGCCGGTGATGACCGGAACGATGGCGGCCGCGATCGTGCCCACCACATATGCGAGCCCGAGGGCCAGTGCCACGAGGATGACGGCGCAGCCGATCTCCGCCGCCCGCTGCCATGGTCTCGGCGGCGGCACGCTGCCGGTCAGCCAGCGATGCACCAGGTAGCCGGACAACAGCGCGAGCAACGCGCCGAGCACGAATGCGGCATCGGCCGGCCGGCGAAACAGAGTCACGCCGGGCAGGAGCTCGTACATCAGACGAAATGCCGGCGTGTACCATCCGAGCGCGTAGAGGAGGACAAGCAGCAGCGCTACGGTGAAGAAGCGGATCTCGCGCGCCCACAGCAGCCCGCGGATGACGCCGAGGCCGACCACCGTCACGGCCACCAGGGCGCCGGAATAGACCTGGCCCATGTTTTGCGCGAGGTAGAGCTCGGGCCAGCCCAACGCGCTGCTCCAGGGCAGGCTCGGCGGACCCCAGTAGTCGATCTTGGGATCGGAGGCGCCGTAGAGATCGGCAAAGGCCAGCGTGAGCAGGTGCGCCGGATGCAGCGATCCGCGACCCGCGGCGACAAAGCCGAACTCCGGCCGATTGGATCTGGCGGCAAGCAGCGCCGTCAGCACCACCGGGACGGCGGCGACGAGCACGCCCGCCAGCGCTCCCGCCGCCAGCGGTGTTGTGCTGGCGCGCAGGCGCGCGGAAACATTTTCGCCGGCGAGCCAATGCCACACGACGAAGCCGGCCAGGACGTAGAGCACGAGCAGCGCCACCTGGTCGCGCCCGATCGTGGCCAGCGCGGCGAGCACGCCGGCCGCCACGCCGGCGCGCCACGAGCTCTCCTCGAGCGCCCGCGCCAGCATCCACAGCGCCAGCGGCAGGTAAGACAGGCTGATGACCTGGCCGGTGTGCTGCAGCCGCGCGCTCGCCGCGCCGGCGAACGCAAAGGCGATCGCCGCCACGAGCGCACCGGCCGGATGCCAGCCGCGATCGCGGAAATAGAGAATGAGGCCGACGCCGCCGAGGATCAGGTGCGCGAAGGTGACACCGTCGACGGCGCGAAAGCCGGGGCGCGGCGCGACGAACGCCAGCAGCAGATGCAGCGGCGAGAAGATCAGCGATTGCGGGTCGGAGATCTGCGGCCAGCCGGCAAAGACATTGGGGGTCCAGAACGGCGATTCACCGCGCGCCAGCGACGCCGCCAGGAAACTGACCTGCGGAAAAAACTGCGACTTGGCATCCCACGGGATGGTGACGGCGCCCGACAGCCACGGCCATGCGAGGATCAGCGAGGCGAGCGCAAACAGGGCGAGCGTGGCGGGCAACTGATGGCGCCGTCCCGGTGCCAGCCGAGACCCATAAGCGCTGCCAGAGATCATGTCGCGCGCTTGGTGATCATGGGTTCCCGCCTTCGCGGGAACGACCGAGAAGCCACGCACAGTCTCAGCTTCCCGCCGCCATGTCGACAGGCGAGGTCGGCGCCTCCGCGGCGGGGACCATGAACTGCGCCCGCGCCAGTTCGGCGAACTGGCCGTTCGCCTTGACCAGCTCGTCGAACGAGCCGGTCTCGACGACGCGGCCGCCCGCGAACACCAGGATGCGGTCGGCGTGGCGGATGGTGGCGAGCCGATGGGCGATGACGAAGGTGGTGCGGTTCTTCATCACCTCGTCGAGCGCCACCTGGAGCTTGGCCTCGGTGGCGGCATCGAGCGCGCTTGTAGCCTCGTCGAGGATGAGGATCGGCGGATTCTTCAGCAGAGCGCGCGCGATCGACAGGCGCTGGCGTTCGCCGCCCGACAGCGCCCGCCCGCGCTCGCCGACGCGCGCCTGAAAGCCCTCCGGGTTGCGCTCGATGAACTCCAGCGCCTGGGCGCGCGCCGCCGCGTCGCGCATCTCCGCCTCGGTGGCATCGGGCTTGCCGACATAAAGATTGTCGGCGATCGAGCGGTTGAACAGCAGCGATTCCTGGAACACGACGCCGATGTTGCGGCGGAGCCCGGCAAGCTTCATGTCGCGAATGTCCACGCCGTCGATCTTGATCACGCCGCTCTGCGGATCGAAGGCGCGGTGCAGCAGCGCCAGCGCGGTCGATTTGCCGGCGCCGGTCGGCCCGACCAG
>DATFWC010000223.1:0-5591 GCA_035259885.1 Xanthobacteraceae bacterium | reverse complement strand
CACCCCAACCCTCTCCCCGCTGGGGAGAGGGTGCGCGCCGAGTTCGCTGCCAGGCTGAGCCCAATTGCGATCGCGTGATTAGCGCGCGGGCGCCGGCACGCTCGACGAGTGGTGATCGACGATCATCCAGCTGTCGCCGTCCTTCACGAAGGTGAGGCTGTAGCGCGCCGGCAGCGTCTTGGCCTCGCCGTCCTTGGTGTAGGCAAAGGTGTAGTACCCGGTGTTGACCGCGGTGTTGCCATAGACCCGGATGAGTTGGTCGCCGAACGTGACCTTGATCTGCGGCAGCGCCCCAAAGGCAGCGACGAAATAGGCGCGGATCGCCTCCGGCCCCGACCGCACGGTGGGAGACAAGGTCCCCCACAGCACGCCGTCCTTGGCGTACAGTGCCGTGACCGAATCCGGGTTCTGCTGAGCCAGAACGTCGCCCCACTTGGCGGTAGCGGCTGCGACGTCCTCCTGGGGACCGGCCAGCGCGCCCGGCGCCGCCAGCACGCATACGAGCAATGAGATCGCAAGCTTGGTGGTCATGTGTCGCCTCCCAAATTCAGCACGCACCCATTCAAACTCCCGCCGCGATCCCTTGTAAACCATGGACGTTGCCCACTGTTGCCCACGCGGCGGGCCCATCCGGGGCACGTGAACTCGGCGCCGGCCGCATGTTAGGATCGGCACGGATTCGGGGTTCGGGGACCATTCATGGCCGACAACGCAGTCTCCCGCTTCTTCGGCGGCTCGCCCCTTGCGGTGCTGGTGCGCCTCATCCTGGTGTCGATCCTGGTCGGCGTCGTGCTGTCGGCGTTCGGGCTCGACCCGTGGAACATCATCCCCAGCATCAAGCGCTTCGTGCTCGACATCTGGGACATGGGCTTCGACGCTATACGCTGGGTGTGGCGCTACTTCCTGCTTGGCGCCATCGTGGTAATCCCGATCTGGCTGATCATGCGCCTGATGGGTACGCGCGGCCGCTGACTCATCAGCAAAACCTTGCGCCGTTCATTCGCAGAATCGATTGGCCGCCCCCGCCCGCCTGCGGCTAAACGTCCGCCATGATCGCGATCGAGCCCCCCGGCTTCGCGGTGACGCATGCGCGCGTGTTCGGCATCGCGGCGCCCACCATGGTGGCCAACCTGACGACGCCGCTGCTCGGCATCGTCGGCACCGCGGTGATCGGCCGGCTCGGCGAGGCGCACCTGCTCGGCGCCGTGGCCATGTCGGCGCTGGTGTTCGACCTCATCTTCTGGGTGTTCGGGTTCCTGCGCATGGGCACGGTGGCGCTCACCGCCCAGGCGCTGGGCGCCGGCGATGCGCGCGAGCAGCGCGCCGTGTTCGTGCGCGCGCTGGCGGTCGCCGCCGTCATCGGGCTCACGCTCATCGCCCTGCAGCGGCCGCTCGCCGACGTGATTTTTTTCGCCATGGGCGGCAGCGAGGCCGTGACGGCGGCGGCGAAAGCCTACTTCTTCGTGCGCATCTGGTCGGCGCCGTTCGCGCTCGGCAGCTACGTGGTGCTGGGGTGGCTGGTCGGGCTGGCACGCACCGGCATCGCGCTGGCGCTGCAGATCGCCATCAACCTGCTCAACATGGCGGCGACGGCCGCGCTGGTGCTCGGGCTCGAACTCGGCGTCACCGGCGCCGCGCTCGGCGCCGTGATCGCCGAAACGGCGGGGTTCGCGGCCGGACTGGCGGCCATCCACTGGCTCGGCGCCTTCACGCGCCCGGCCGGCGCGGTGTTCGACCGCGCCAGGCTCCGGCGCCTGTTCGCCATCAACCGCGACATCATGATCCGCACCATGGCGCTGATCGCGGCGTTCTTCTTTTTCACGGCGCAGGGCGCGCGCGCCGGCGATACGCTGCTCGCCGCCAACGCGGTGCTGCACAACTTCACCCTGATCGGCTCGTTCTTCCTCGACGGCTTTGCCACCGCGGCCGAGCAGCTGTGCGGGCGCGCGACCGGCGGGCACAACCGGGCGGCGTTCGACCGGGCGGTGCGGCTGGTGCTGGCCTGGGGCTTTGCGTTCGGGGCCGGCACCACGGCGGTCTTCGTCGCCGGCGGCGCGCCGCTGATCGACCTGATGACGGTGAGCCCGGAGGTGCGCGCGGCGGCGCGCCAGTTCCTGCTCTTCGCCGCCTTCGCGCCAACCGCCGGCGTGCTCGCCTATGCGTATGACGGCATCTATATCGGGGCGACCTGGGCGCGCGACATGCGCAACCTCATGCTGGCGGCGCTGGCGATCTATTTTGCGACCTGGTGGATATCGCAACCCTTGGGTAACGACGGCCTGTGGCTCGCGCTGCTGACATTCCTGCTGGCGCGCGGCGCGCTGCAGGCGGCGCGCTACCCGGCTCTAGTGCGGGCCACGTTCGGCGATGAGAAGGAAAACCGTAGGATGCGCTGAGCGGAGCGAAGCGCACCCGGTCTTGAGCCGATGAGCCGTCCGCGTGGGCTTCGCGCGCGACGGCGAAAACAAAGATCGAGCGAACCGAGTAAGCGCTCAGCCCACCCTGCGGAGCAACGCAGCTACTCCGGCCACGGCTCGGCCGTCATGGCGGCGGCATCGAGGCCGATGGCGGCGGCGAGCGAGTCGTGGCGGCCAAGGCGGAGAAAGCTCACCAGGTCAGCCTTGATGTCGGTGACCAGATGGACGCCGCGGAACACCAGTCCGGTATAAAGCTGGATGAGCGTCGCGCCCGCCTTGATTTTCGTGAAGGCGGCGGCGCCGGAATCGACGCCGCCCGTGCCGACGAGGGGGAATTGTCCCTCCACCCGCACGAAGGCCTCGGCCAGCATGCGCGTGGCGCGGCGGAACAGCGGCCGGCCCGACAGCCCGCCGGCCTCCGCGGCGTGCGCGCGGTCCCGCAGGTTTGCCGGCCGCGCGACCGTGGTGTTGCCCACGATCATGCCGTCGATGCGGCGCGCGCGCGCCACGCCGACCACGTCGTCGAGATCGGCGAGCGACAGGTCGGGGGCGATCTTGAGCAGCAGCGGGATGCGCGTGGCGCCGGCCGCCGCGCGGTCGCGCGCCGCCAGCACGCTCGCCAGCAGATCGTCGAGCGCCTTGGCCTGCTGCAGGTCGCGCAGGCCCGGCGTGTTGGGCGACGAGACGTTGACGGCAAAATAGCTCGCCACCGGCGCGAACGCCTCGATCAGCGCCGCATAGTCGGCGGCGCGGTCGGAAGACTCCTTGTTGGCGCCGACGTTGACGCCGACGATGCCGGCCGGCCGCCTGGCGGCGAGGCGCGCCAGCACGGCATCGCGGCCCTCGCTGTTGAACCCGAGGCGGTTGATCACGCCCTGGTCGGCGTCGAGGCGGAACAGCCGCGGCCGCGCATTGCCGGCCTGCGGCAGCGGCGTCACGGTGCCGACCTCGGTGAAGCCGAAGCCGAGGCGCAGCACCTGTGCCGCCACTTCGCCGTTCTTGTCGAACCCGGCAGCCAGCCCGACCGGGTTGGGGAAGTTTTGGCCGAAGGCGCGCACCGCCAGCCTCGGGTCGTCGGCGGCCGGCCGCGGCAGCGGCAGCATCTTCAGCGCATTGACGGCGAGGCGATGCGCGGATTCCGGCTCGAGCATCCGGATGAAAGGGTGGCCGATGCGCTCGAGGGTGCCGATCACGGCAGAAACTCCGGAATCACGTGGCGGCCGTCGGCGCCCAGCGGCAGCGGATCGACGCGACGCACCGCGCCCACCGACAGCGCGCCATAGAGGTGCGGGAACAGCGCGCCGCCGCGCGACGGCTCCCACCGCAGTTGTTCGCCCAAAGCCGCCGCATCGACCGCGACCAGCACGAGGTCGCGCTCGCCGGCAAAATGCTTCGCCGCGGTCTCGGCCACCTGGCCGGCGGTGGAAAAATGAATATAGCCGTCGCGCCGATCGACCGCGCTGCCGTGGAAGGCCCCGGCGCACTCGGCCTCGCGCCACAGCGCCGCCGGACAAATCTTGTAGATCGTGGCCACGCGCTTTCCGTATCGACGCCACCGCGCCGCTTCAAGGCTTGCCGCCGCTGTCCGCCGCCAGAGCGCCCGGCGGCCGCCCGCCGACACGGCACAAATCTAGCGTTGCCCGGCCGCCTCGGTCTTGCTAGGATAATAATCTCAAAGTCGGCCCTCATACATTTTTCGGTCTCCCATGCTCACCCACGCGCAGATCTGGACCGCCCTCGACCGCCTCGCATCGCGTTCCGGCCTTTCGGCCTCCGGCCTTGCCAAGCGCGCGGGTCTCGACCCGACCACGTTCAATCGTTCCAAGCGCATCACGCCGGACGGACGTGCGCGCTGGCCCTCGACCGAATCGATCGCCAAGGCGCTCGCCGCCACCGGCACCAATGTCGACACCTTCGTCGAGCTCATCACCGACAAGATCCACCGGCCGAGCCACGCGGTGCCGGTGATCGGCTTCGCCGAGGCGGGCGCCGCCGGCAATTTCGACGACTCCGGCTTTCCGTCCGGCACCAAGTGGGACGAGATCCCGTTTCCCGCCGTCAACGACGAGCACGCCTACGCCCTGGAGATTTCCGGCGACTCCATGCTGCCGCACTATCGCGACGGCGACCTCCTCATCGTCTCGCCATCGTCGCCCACCCGGCGCGGCGACCGCGTCGTGGTCAAGACCAAGGCGGGCGAGGTGATGGCGAAGGAGCTCAAGCGCCGCACCGCCAAGACCATCGAGCTCAAATCGCTCAACTCCGAGCACGGCGAGCGCGTCTTCGCGGTGCCCGACGTGCTGTGGATCTCGCGCATCGTGTGGGCGAGCCAGTAGCGGCGACAACACGTCAACTTCCGCCGGCAAGCCGCAATCACGCCCCGCCGTCGAGCCGGAGCGGAGCCTGCCGCTCGCTCAAGGGCTGATCCGGATCGGTCGTTCGATCAGGCGCGCCTCGAGCGTCCCATCACGTCCATCAGGAACCTCGTCGAGCGCAATCGGAAAAACCGTGAGCGCGCCATCCTTGATATGCAGGCGCAAGAAGCCCTTGTGATGTTTGATGCGCAGCGACGAAAACGCTTCGTTCCAGTGGCGGCGGAAGAAGGTCAACGACACCCAGAGATAGATGCCCAAGATCGTCGGCGCGACGACAGCCGTGATGACGGAAACAATCAGCACCAGCGCGACCGGAGAATGGATCGGCGACGTTCCAAGCCGCGCATAGCGCGCCACCAACAGGAATATGGCGAAAAAGCCGATGAAGTAGGCGAGAAAATGCAGGCCGCCGACCACCCACCGCAGCCACATGCGTTGCGCCGCCGAAAAGTAGGTCAGGGCTCCAATCAAAGCCACACAGGTCAACAGCACCCATGGAAAGCCCGTCAGCAGCAAAAATAGTTCGCCGACGGCGGACCACAGGTCCGGGGCGGCGCGCAACGAACCGGGCAGACGTTGGTCCTTCAGACCCGCCGTGCCGGCGAGTGCCCAGGTGACGACAATGGCGAAAACTCCCATCAGCAGCGCGAACATGGGGTTGTTCCATGCGAACAGCAGCGTTCGCCACGACAGACAGCGGCTCGCTTTGGCGTCCGGATAGAGCATTCGATTCTTGAAGCTGCGCTGATAGGTCTCTTTGCCGGGAATCTCCTTCGACTTGACGGGCGGGGGAGGCGGA
>DATFWC010000222.1:0-5137 GCA_035259885.1 Xanthobacteraceae bacterium | reverse complement strand
CAGCGGCTCGACCACGATGGCGGCGATCTCGTCGCCCCGCTGTGTCAGCAGGCGATCGAAGGCAGCACGGCTCGCCTCGTCCTGCGGCAAGGCGACACGGTCGTTGCCAGGCAAAACGGCGCGCAACTCGCCATGCATGGCGTGGGAAACCGCCATCGCGCCGGCGGTGTCGCCATGATAGCCGCCCGTGAAGGCGACGAAGCGGCGGCGCGTACGGATGCCTCGGTTGATCCAGTACTGGAGCGCCATCTTCAGCGCGACCTCGACCGCCACAGAGCCCGACTCGGAGAAGAACACGCGGTCGAGATCGCCGGGCAGCAGCCCGGCCAGGCGGCTGGCCAGGTTCAGCGCCGGCTCATGCGCCAGCCCGCCGAACATGACGTGCGGCAGGGTGGCAAGCTGGCGCTCCACGGCCGCCCTGATGTGCGGATGATTGTAGCCGTGGCAGGCGGTCCACCACGACGCGATGCCGTCGATCAGCACGCGGCCGTCGGCCAGCACGATGCGGCTGCCTTCGGTGGCGACGACCGGGAGCGGCGGCGCCGCCGTCTTCATCTGGGCATAAGGCAGCCAGACATGGGCCAGGCCGCGCTCGTACCAATCGGGGTTGCGGGCCGGGTCGCCCGGCCGCCGGTCACTCGCCCTGCTGGACATCCGGTGCTTTTCTCGTGCCTATGGGGGCGATTGTGCCCGGAGACGAGGCTTTGGTCACGCCATGCGGCCGCAGGTGAAAATCGACGCCGACCCGCGTACGGGCTCACTCGACCGGGTCGCGCGGCAGAAGCTGGCGGAGCTCGAGCGGGCACACCTGCGCCGGCGGGTGGTCGACACGGCGCGGACCGACAGCATTTGGTTGGTCCGCAACGGCCGCCGGCTGCTGTCGTTCTCCTGCAACGACTACCTCAACTTGGCGCAGCACCCCGTGCTCAAGCAGGCGGCGATCGAGGCCATCCAGCGGCACGGGGTCGGGGCCGGCGCCTCCCGCCTCGTCACCGGCAACCATCCGCTGTTCCGCGCCCTTGAGGCGAGGCTGGCGCGCCTGAAGCAGACCGAGGCCGCCTGCGTTTTCGGCTCGGGCTACCTGGCCAATACCGGCATCATTCCAGCCCTGCTCGGCCGCGACGATTTGCTGCTGATCGACGAGCTTGCCCATGCCTGCCTGTGGGCAGGCGCGCGGCTGACCCGCGGCACCGTCCTGCCGTTTCGCCACAACGACACGGGCCATGTCGATGCCTTGCTGGCGGAGCATCGCCCAAGACATCGTCATGCCCTCATCGCCACCGACGGCGTCTTTTCCATGGACGGCGATCTGGCGCCCCTGCCAGAGCTTGCGGCCCTCGCCCACCACCACGATGCCTGGCTGATGACGGACGACGCCCATGGCATCGGCGTGCTCGGCGGCGGGCGCGGCTCCACCTTCGCACATGGGCGCGCCGTCAACGTGGATTTGCAGATGGGGACACTGTCCAAGGCCATCGGCAGCTATGGCGCCTATCTGGCGGCATCGGGGCCGGTGATCGACCTGGTGCAGAACCGGGCCCGCACGTTCATCTATTCGACCGGCCTGCCGGCCGCCGTGGTGGCGGCGGCAATAGCAGCGCTCGACCTGATCGAGCGCGATCCCGCCTATGCGGCGCGGCCGGTGGGCAACGCCAAGAGCTTCACCCGGCTGGCCGGCTTGCCGGAGGCGCAAAGCCCGATCGTGCCGGTGATCGTCGGAAGCGCGGAAGCGGCGCTCGCTGCCGCGCGCCTCCTCGAAGACGAAGGTTTTCTGGTGATCCCGATCCGGCCGCCCACGGTGCCAGAAGGGACAGCGCGCCTGCGCGTCTCGTTCAGCGCGCTGCATCCGGAAGGTGAGATCGAGCGCCTGGCGGAACTGGTCCGCACCCGCATCCTGGCACAGTGACCGCATGACGGCGCTCTTCGTCACGGCGACAGGCACCGACATCGGCAAGACGTTCGTGACTTGCGGGCTCATTTCCCATCTGCGCCAGCAGGGCCGCGCCGTCGATGCCATCAAGCCGGTGGTGACCGGCTTCGATCCCACCGCCGCGGCGGTCGACGCCAGCGATCCGGCCCTCCTGCTGGCGGCGCTCGGACGGCCGCGGACCAATATTCCGAAAATTTCGCCCTGGTGCTTCAAGGCGCCGCTGGCCCCCGATCTCGCCGCCAGCCGCGAAGGGCGCACACTCGATTTCGCCGCGCTGGTGGATTTTTCCCGCGCCGCCATGGCGGTGGCGAAGGATGTGCTCCTCATCGAGGGCATCGGCGGCATCATGGTCCCGCTCGACGCGCGCTACACCGTTCTCGACTGGATGACGGCCTTGCGATTGCGGCTGATCCTGGTGGCCGGCAGCTATCTCGGCACCATCAGCCACACGCTCTCGGCGGTCGACGTGCTGATGCGGCGCAATCTGACGATCGCCGCCATCGTGGTCAGCGAAAGCATCGGCAGCCCGGTCCCGCTGGACGACACGGCGGCAAGCATCGCCCGTTTCGCGGCGCCAATTCCCGTATACGCCCTGCCCCGGCTTATACCAGACAATGCGGAACACACGGTGTTCGCGCGCCTGGGCGAACTGGTGTGACTCCTGTAGCCCGGATGGAGCGAAGCGAAATCCGGGAGGGGCCGATCCCCCATTTCGCTGCGCTCGATGCGGGCTGCGGCAGCTCAAGCGCGAAAGCTAAGGCACCAGGATGCTCGAGCCCGTCGTCTTGCGCGCCTCAAGGTCGCGGTGGGCCTTCTGCGCGTCCTTCAACGCGTATTTCTGGTTCACCGGAATTTTCAGCGCACCGCTGGTCACCATCTTGAACAGGTCGGCGGCGCTCTTCACGAGCGGGTCGCGCTTGGCGTTGTAAGTGTTAAGCGTCGGCCGGGTGGCGAACAGCGAGCCCTTGTTCTGCAGCAGGCCGATGTTGAAGGCATCGATGGGCCCCGACGAGCTGCCGAAACTCACGAACATCCCGAGCGGCTTGATGCAGTCGAGCGAAGCCGGGAAGGTCGATTTGCCCACCCCGTCATACACCACCTCGCACAACTCGCCCTTGGTGATGTCCTTCACGCGCGCGACAAAGTCCTCGTCGCGATAGAGGATCGTGTGGTGATAGCCGTTGGCCTTGGCGAGATCGGCTTTCTCCTTCGACCCCACCGTGCCGATCGCGTTGGCGCCGATATGGTTCAGCCACTGCCCGATGAGGAGCCCGATGCCGCCGGCCGCGGCGTGGACCAGAACGTTGTGGCCCTTCTGGACCTTGAACGTGCGCTGGACCAGATACTCGACCGTCATGCCCTTGAGCATCATGCCGGCCGCCTGCTCGTACGAGATGGCGTCGGGCAGCTTGACCGCACGCTCGGCCGGCAACACCCGCTCGGCCGAATAGCCGCCGAGCGTCACGACGTAGCCGATGCGGTCGCCGGCCTTGAAATCGGTGACGCCGGAGCCGACGGCGACGACCTCGCCGGCGCCCTCATTGCCGGCGATGAAGGGCAGCGGCTGAGGATACGCCCCGGAGCGAATGTAGGTATCGATGTAGTTCAGCCCCGAGGCATGCTGCTTGATGCGGATCTGACCCGGCCCCGGCGCCGGAACGTCGACGTCCTCGAACGTCAGAACTTCAGGACCACCGGGTTTGTGCACCCGAACCGCTGCAACCATGGTCGTCTCCTCAATGCCTGTAGGCTCGCCGAACGGCTGGAGCCCGAGAGATCGAATTCGATGGGACGGGTCTGTTGAGACCGCCGAGAGGGCCCTGATGATAGGGACGCGTGCGCCGCCAATGCAAGCGGCTCAAGCCTCGGCCCGCCGGCCGCCACGGCGGCCCAGGAGCTGCGCCGTGGCGGCGTCGGCGGGAAAGAACGATTCCAGCGCCAGTTCCGACACCGTGATGTCCACCGGCGTGCCGAACACCGTCGTGGTGCTGAAGAAGGAGAGAACGCCGTGCTCGGTGACCAGCCGGAACGGGATGAGCACGGCGGCGTAGTTGGCCTCGGCCGCCGGTTTGGTGGCGCGAACGCCGGGGACCGGGTACGCGCGCAGCTCCGCCATGAGGCGCGCGAGTACCGCATCGCCGCTCACCTCGATCTGCCGCCGCAGCCGTTCGAGCAGGTGGCCGCGCCATTCCGGCAGGTTGGCGATACGCGGCGCCAGCCCGGCGGGATGCAGGCTGAGACGCAGGACATTGACCGGCGGCTCCAGCAGTTCTGCATCGACCCCGGTGAGCAGCCGGGCAACGGCTTCGTTGGCAGACACCAGTGTCCAATGGCGGTCGATCGCGAGCGCCGGATACGGCGCGTGCCCGGCGAGCACGAGGTCGACGGCCTTGCGCACGCCGGCCAGCGCCGGATCGTCGAGCGACCGCTCCGTGTAGGCCGGCGCGTAACCGGCGGCGACGAGCAGCACGTTGCGCTCGCGCAGCGGGACATCGAGGCGCTCGGCGAGATGCAGCACCATGTCGCGTGACGGCGACGAGCGTCCGGTCTCGAGGAAGCTCAGGTGCCGCGTCGAGATGTCCGCCTCCATGGCGAGCTCGAGCTGGCTCATGCGCCGGCGCTGCCGCCATTCGCGCAGGTGATTTCCGATCGTCGGTGCGGATGTCATGCGCGACGATAGCCCAAGCAGGCGCATCGCTTCCATTACCTGCGACGTAATCGACTTCGCGCAACCGCGTCCCCATAGATGGGACACGCACGGCGATCGCTCGACGGCCGCCGTGCCGGAAAAACCCGAACACGGAGCCTGTCATGACCACGCGCACCAACTTCATCGATTTCACTCAGCCCGCCTCCCTGCTGCGGCTGGCGCTGCTTGCCGACGCCGCGGTCAGCGGCGTAACCGGACTGGCCATGATGGCCGGCGCCGGCTTCGCCGACGGCCTGCTCGGAATCCCCGGCCCGCTCCTGCGCTACGCCGGCCTGAGCCTGCTGCCGTTCGCCGCGATCGTGGCGATCGTCGCCACGCGCGACCGGCTGTCGCGCCCGGCCGTGGGGGCGGTCATCGCCTACAACGCGCTGTGGGCGGTGGACAGCGTCGTGCTGATGCTGAGCGGCTGGATCGCGCTCACGGCGCTGGGCTACGCCTTCATCGGATTTCAGGCCGCCGTCGTGGCGGTCTTCGCCGAGCTGCAATACATGGCTCTG
>DATFWC010000221.1:0-4131 GCA_035259885.1 Xanthobacteraceae bacterium | reverse complement strand
GCCGATGCCGCCGTGGTGGCGATGACGCGGCGCGCCGGCGGGCTCGTGCTCGGCAAGACCGTGACCACGGCGTTCGCCCACATGGCGCCCGCCGCCACGCGCAATCCGGTCAACCCAGAACACACGCCGGGCGGTTCGTCGTCGGGCTCGGCGGCGGCGGTTGCGGCCGGCATGGTGCCGGTCGCGCTCGGCACGCAGACCGGCGGCTCGGTGATCCGCCCGGCGGCCTTCTGCGGCGTCGCCGGCTTCAAGCCATCGTACAAGCTCATTCCGACCATCGGCGTGAAGTGCTTCTCGTGGCATCTCGATACGGTGGGCCTGTTCGCCGCCAGCGTTCCCGACCTGGCCTTCGCGGCGGCCGCAATCACGCAGCGCGACCTGCGCGTCGACCGCCATGCGGCAGGGGCGCCGCGCATCGGCGTGGTGCGCTTCCTGTGGGCGGAGGCGAGCGCCGCCATGCAGAACGCGGTCGAGTCCGCTGCCGTGGCCGCCGGCCGCGCGGGCGCACACGTCACTGACGTGACCCTGCCGCCGATCGTCGAGGAGGCGTGGCGCATTCATCCGACGATCCAGGACTACGAAGCCTGGCGCGCGCTCGCCTTCGAGTACGATCATCATCGCGACGCCATCCCGGCCGTCACCCGCGAGCTGCTCGATGCGGCGGCGGCGATCACGGCGGACGACTACGACGCGGCGCGCCGCACCACGCGGCTGGCGCGGCGCGCGCTCGCCGACCTGATGCGCGACCACGATGTGTTGCTGACGCCTTCGGCGCCCGGCGCGGCGCCGCGCGGCCTCGGCTCCACCGGCGCGGCCACCTTCAACCGCCTGTGGACCCTGATGGGCACACCGACTGTCAACGTGCCCGGGCTGGTGGATCGCGACGGGCTGCCGCTGGGCGTGCAAGTCATCGGCCGATTCGGCCGCGACCAGGCGGCGCTGGCCGCGGCCGCGTTCGTGGAGGCCGCGGTCGCCCGGCGTGCTCCCGCGCTGGCGCATTCCACCTGACCGGGAACGTTTTGGCGCCCCGCCGGAGGTAATTAATTAGGGGCGCCGCCTCCTGCGTCCGTCATCAACCGGCGTTGCCGGCAAAAATCATCGCTGCACTGCAAATAAATTTCGCCGTGAAATGTCAGAATCTTGCTAGGCCGATGGTGAACATTTTTTCATTTTAGGCCGGAACCTTCGGCAGTGCAGCACGTTAACCACTTCGGCTTGAGATGGGTCTCTGTTAAAATTCGTTCACTCAACAGGTGAGGAGGCACATGTCCGCTGACCTTGCGGTGAAATTGAATGTGCTGGCTGTCTGCATGGCGTTCGCCGTGGTGGGCGCCATCCTGATCGGTGCATTCTGATCGGCGACTTTGAACCTTAAACGCCAACACCCGCGTCACCGTTTCGCGTGTTAACGTTCAAGTCGGCCGCCAAGTGGCCACCACCTACCGAACACCGGAGAGCCCCTCCGGTGTTCGCGCTTTTTGCGAGGGGCGCGCTGTCGCACCGATTGCGTCCGACCGGGCCGCGTAGCATATCGGCCCAAGGCGGTCGTTCTCATCACGGGGGAGGTCCCATGCCACCCAAGACCCTGCTGGAGATCGCCGGCGCAAAACCGACGCCCGCGCGGCTCGCCAACGCGGCCGTGGTGGTGATCGACGCCCAGCAGGAATATGTCGACGGCATGCTGGCGCTGCCCGACGTCGCACCGGCGCTCGACGAGATCAGAAAGCTGCTGGCGCGGGCGCGCGCTGCGTCGACGCCGATCATCCACATCGTGCACCATGGGAATCGCGGCGGCCCGTTCGCCCCCGACTCGGCCGGCGCCGAGATTGCCTCGCCGGCGACGCCGGCGCCGGGCGAGCCGGTGGTGGGCAAGCGCCTTCCCAACGCCTTCGCGTCGACTGACCTGGCCGATCGCCTGCACGCCCTGAAGCGGCCCGAGATTCTCCTCGTGGGCTTCATGACGCACATGTGCGTGGAAGCGACGGCGCGCGCTGCCATCGACAACGGGCTGAAGGCCACCGTGATCGCCAACGCCACGGCGACGCGCGACCTGCCCGACCCGATCAGCGGGCAAGCCGTGCCGGCGGCGGAAGTCCAGCGCAACGCGCTCGCCGCGCTCGCCGACCGCTTCGCCACGATCGTGCCGGACAGCGAAGCGATCAGGGATTAACGTACAGCGAGCGCCGCTTGCTCCACCTCTCCCCAGCGGGGAGAGGTATAGGCGGCCTTCGGCCGCCGTTCTTGAAGCCAAGAACGCCGATGCGAAGCATCGGCTGTGTCGCGAAGCGATCCGGGTGAGGGGGCAAGGGTCTATCGAAAGTCACTCGCCCCCTCACCCCAACCCTCTCCCCGCCGGGGAGAGGGAGCGCGCCGCGTGCGCGGCACTGTCGTGGCAATGTCGGCGCGAATGACCTGTTGAGACATTTTGCCTTCAGCATCGGAGCGTGAAGCGGTCGGAGACCGTGCCGGCAAAGGGTGTTATCGTCCGTGGTTGCATGCAAATGGAGGAACCGCCATGGCAACGAAATCGCTCACTTCCGAGAAAATGGAAGCCCGCGTCGCCCGGTTCAACAAGCTGCAGACCTACCAAACGCAAAACTTCGAGGCGCACGGCATTCCAGCCGGCGCGGTGGAGAAGATCACAGCGCGGCGGGTCTATCCGGTCATGGCGCCGGCGGATTATCAAGGTCGCAGTGCCGGCGCTCCGATCAAGGGGCCGCGTGGCTTGATCGTCAGCATCGCGGAGTGCGAGCCCGGCAATGGCCCCGGCCTGCATCGCCATCTCAACACGGTCGAGAACTTCTTGTGTCTCTCCGGCCGCTTCGAGATCGCTTGGGGCGATCACGGCGAACACACGCTCGTACTGGAGCCGCTCGACATGGTTTCGGTGCCCCGCGGCGAGAACCGTAGCTTCCGCAACGTCTCCAACGAGCTCGGCCGGCTGTTGGTCATGATCGTGCCGGAAACCGACGAGCAGGTTGACCCCGTCTGCTATGCGCCGAGCGTGGGCAGGGAAATCGAAAGCGAGTACGGCAAGACCGCGCTGGAAGGCCTGCAAAAAATCGGTTTCAAGTTCGAAGCTGAACCGACGATGTCGTGATTCCGAGCATCGGCCGCGGCATCATGGCGCCAGGCGGGAAGATGAACCGCGAGGGGCGGAGTGAAACCTACTCCGCCGCCGTGCGCACCGCCGCCAGCGGGTCGTAGTTGAGGACCGGCATCAGCCAGCGCTCGGCCTCCTGCACGCTCCAGCCCTTGCGGCGGGCGTAGTCCTCCACCTGGTCGCGCTCGATCTTGCCCACGCCGAAGTAATGGCTGTCGGGATGGCTGAAATAGAGCCCGCATACCGAGGCCCCCGGCCACATGGCAAAGCTTTCGGTGAGGGTGACACCGATGCGGGCGTCCTCGAGCAGGGAGAACAGCGTCGCCTTCTCGGTGTGATCGGGTTGCGCCGGATAGCCGGGCGCCGGGCGGATGCCGCGATATTTTTCCGCGATCAGGGCTTCCGCCGCCAGCGCCTCGTCGGGCGCATAGCCCCAGAATTCCTTGCGCACGCGCGCGTGCATGCGCTCGGCAAAGGCTTCCGCCAGCCGGTCCGCCAGCGCGCTCGCCATGATGGCCGAGTAGTCGTCGTTGGCGCCCTTGAGCCGCGCCGCGATGTCGGCTTCGCCCAGGCCCGCCGTCACCGTGAAGGCGCCGACGTAGTCGGCAAGCCCGCTCCGCGCCGGCGCCACGAAATCGGCGAGCGCCACGTTGGCGCGGCCCTCGCGCCGCGTGAGCTGCTGGCGCAAGGTGCGCAGCGTGGCAAGCGGCCGCGTGCGCGTGTCGTCGGCAAAGAGAAGAATGTCGTCGCCATCGGAATTGGCCGGCCAGAAACCCACCACCGCGGCGGCGCGAAACCAGTTTTCCGCGACAATCGATTTCAGCATCGCCCGCGCGTCGGCGTAGAGGCCGCGCGCCGCTTCGCCGTACTTGGCATCGTCCAGGATGGCCGGGAATTTGCCCGACAGTTCCCAGGTGGCGAAGAACGGCGTCCAGTCGATGTAGTCGATGAGCTCGGCGAGCGAATAATCGTTGAACACTTTCAAGCCCGTGAAGGCCGGGCGCGGCGGCAGATAGGCGCCCGACCAG
>DATFWC010000220.1:0-4386 GCA_035259885.1 Xanthobacteraceae bacterium | reverse complement strand
AGCTCAGCGTCGAGTTCCTGCTCCAGGCCGCGGCGCCGGAGTTTGAGCGCATCGTCCTGTTCTACAAACCGAACATCGAGCGGCTCGGGATCGAGGTCACGCTGCGCCGCGTCGACGATGCCCAGTACGAGAACCGGCTGCGCAGCTGGGACTACGACATCATCACCACGTCGTGGGGGCAGTCGCTGTCGCCGGGCAACGAGCAGCGCAGCTTCTGGGGGTCCCAGGCGGCGGACCAGCCGGGCTCGCGCAATTACATCGGCATCAAGGATCCGGCCATCGACGCGCTGATCGACCGCCTGATCTTCGCCACCAGCCGTGAGCAACTGGTCGCCGCCACCAAGGCGCTCGACCGCGTGCTGCTGTGGCACGACTTCGTCGTTCCGCAGTGGACCTATGGCAAGCAGCGTACCGTGCGCTGGGACCGGTTCGGGCGGCCCGATCCGCTGCCGAAATACGGCGCCGCCGCGTTCCCCACGGTGTGGTGGTGGGATGCCGACCGTGCCGCCAAGGTGGGATCGCGCGGTTGAGCCCACCGGCTTTGCCGGACGCCGGCAACGCACTATAAGGCACGCCGGGGGGTCACGGAGCCAGAATGGTCAAAGCTCAGGTCCCTGCCTCTCGGAGGTCGGCAGTATCGCGGCGCCAGGCGCTGGCGATCACGCTCGGCGCCGCCGGGGCGGCAACGATCCTGAAGCGGCCGGCCGTTGCCGACGACCCGGAGGTGCACGGCATCTCGGCGTTCGGCGACCTCAAATACAAGCCCGATTTCCACCACTTCGACTATGTCGATCCGGCTGCGCCGAAGGGTGGCCTGTTCTCGCAGCAGGTCACGAGCCGCGGCTATAACGGCTCGTTCCTCACCTTCAATTCGCTCAACAGCTACATCCTCAAGGGCGAGGGCGCGATCGGCATGGACGCGACCTTCGCCAGCCTGATGACGCGGGCGGAAGACGAGCCCGACGCCATGTATGGCCTGGCGGCGCGCGCCGTGCGCATCTCGCCCGACAAGCTCACCTACCACTACCTGCTGCGACCGGAGGCGCGCTTCCACGACGGCACGAAACTCACGGCGCAAGACGTCGCCTTCTCGCTCAACATCCTCAAGGAGAAGGGCCATCCGATCATCACGCAGATGCTGCGCGATTTCAAAGGCGCCGAAGCTGCGGACGACGCGACCGTGGTGGTGCGCTTCGCCGAGAAGCGCGCGCGCGACGTGCCGCTGTTCGTGGCCGGCCTGCCGATCTTCTCGCGCGCCTACTACGCCAGCAAGTCGTTCGACGAGAGCACGCTCGACGTGCCGCTCGGCTCCGGGCAGTACAAAGTGGGACGTTTCGAGGCCGGGCGCTATATCGAATTCGAGCGCCTGAAGGACTGGTGGGGCACCGACCTCCCGGTGGCGCGCGGCACCAGCAATTTCGACGTGCTGCGCTACGAATACTACCGCGACCGCGAAGTCGGATTCCAAGGTTTCACGGCGAAGAACTACCTGTTCCGGGAGGAATTCACGTCGCGCACCTGGGCCACGGCCTACGACTTTCCGGCGCTGCGCGACGGGCGCGTCAAGCGCGACGTGCTGCGCGACGACACCCCCTCGGGGGCGCAGGGCTGGTTCATCAACACGCGGCGCGAAAAGTTCAAGGATCGGCGCCTGCGCGAGGCGCTCATCTGCGCGTTCGACTTCGAGTGGACCAACAAGAACATCATGTACGGGTCGTACCAGCGCACCCATTCGGTGTTCCAGAACTCCGACATGATGGCGCAGGACAAGCCGAGCGAGGAGGAGCGCAAGCTGCTCGAGCCGTTCCGCGGCCAGGTGCCGGACGAGGTGTTCGGCGAGCCGTTCGTGCCACCGGTATCCGACGGCTCGGGCCAGGACCGCACGCTGCTGCGCAAGGCGTCGCACCTGCTCCAGGAGGCCGGCCTGACCATCAAGGACGGCAAGCGCGTCACGCCCAAGGGCGAGCGCATCACCCTTGAGTTCCTGATCGACGAGCCGACGTTCCAGCCACACCACATGCCGTTCATCAAGAACCTCGGCACCCTCGGAATCGAGGCGAACCTGCGCCTGGTCGATCCGGTGCAATATCGCCGCCGGGTCGATGAATTCGATTTCGACATCACGGTGCAGCGCTTCGGATTCTCGACCACGCCCGGCGACTCGCTGCGCACCTATTTCAGCTCCCAGGCAGCGGCCATAAAGGGCTCACAGAACCTGGCGGCCATCGCCGAGCCGGCGATCGATGCCATGATCGAGCGCATCATCGCGGCCGAAAGCAGACCCGAGATGGTGTTCGCCTGTCGCGCGCTGGATCGCCTGATCCGCGCCGGCCGCTACTGGATCCCGCACTGGTACAAGGCGTCGCACTGGCTGGCCTACTGGGACGTGTTCAGCCGGCCGCCCGAGAAACCGCGCTATGCGCGCGGCGTGCCGGAGACCTGGTGGTACGACCGCGACAAGGCGGCGAAGATCGAGCGCTCGGGGTAGCTGCATGGCCGCCTATATCATCCGCCGACTCCTGTTCATGATCCCCACCCTGTTCGGGATCATGCTGGTGTCGTTCGTGGTGGTGCAGTTCGCGCCCGGCGGGCCGGTGGAGCGCGTGATCGCGCAGCTGTCCGGCTCCGACACCGGTGCCACCTCGCGCATCTCCGGCTCGCAGGGCGGCGACTTCAGCGGGCGCGGGCAGATGCAGGGCGGCAGCCAGATGGACGCCACGACCTCGAAATACCGCGGCGCCCAGGGCCTCGATCCCGAGTTCATCAAGAGCCTGGAAAAGCAGTTCGGCTTTGACCGGCCGGCGCACGAGCGCTTTTTCCTGATGCTGTGGAACTACACCAGGTTTGATTTCGGCAAGAGCTACTTCCGCGATACAAGCGTCATCGACCTGATCAAGGAGAAGATGCCGGTCTCCATGTCGCTCGGCATCTGGATGGCCCTGCTCTCCTACTTCATTTCCATTCCGCTCGGCATTCGCAAGGCTGTGCGTGACGGCTCGCGGTTCGACACCTGGACGTCAGCCGTCATCATCGTCGGCTATGCCATTCCTGGCTTCCTGTTCGCCATCCTGCTGATCGTGCTGTTCGCCGGCGGCTCGTTCCTCAGCATCTTCCCGCTGCGCGGACTGACCTCCGACTACTGGGCCGACCTGCCGTGGTATGGCAAGATCCTCGACTACTTCTGGCACCTGACGCTGCCGATCATCTGCATGGGGCTCGGCGCCTTCGCCACCACGACGCTCCTGACCAAGAACTCGTTCCTCGACGAGATCCGCAAGCAGTATGTGCTGACGGCGCGCGCCAAGGGCTGCGGCGAGCGTCAGGTCCTGTACGGCCACATCTTCCGCAACGCCATGCTCCTGATCATCGCCGGCTTTCCCGGCGCCTTCATTCATGCCTTCTTCTCTGGCTCGCTGCTGATCGAGACCATTTTCTCGCTCGACGGCCTCGGCTTGCTGGGCTTCGAGAGCGTGCTCAACCGCGATTATCCGGTGGTATTTGCCACCCTCTATATCTTTTCCCTCGTCGGACTCGTGGTGACGCTCATTTCCGACCTAACCTATACCTGGGTCGATCCGCGCATCGACTTCGAGACGCGGGAGGTATGAGTGGACGCCCAGGTCACGGCGAAAACGCCCGACACGACTACGGTCGCACCGCTCGGCCTGGCGGTGCCGCCGGAGGGGCACACGATCGATCTTTCGCCGATTACCCGCCGCCGCTGGCAGAACTTCAAGGCCAACCGGCGCGGCTACTGGTCGCTTTGGATCTTTCTCGTCCTGTTCGTGATATCCCTGTTCGCCGAATTCATCGCCAACGACAAGCCGCTGTTCGTCAGCTATGACGGCAGGTGGTATTTTCCGGTGTTCGTGAGCTATTCCGAGACGACGTTCGGCGGCGAATTCGAGACGGCGGCGGATTACCGCGATCCTTACCTGCAGAAGCTGATCGCCGAGAAGGGCGGCCGCATGATCTGGCCGCCGATCCGCTATTCCTACGACACGCACAACCTCGATCTGCCGACGCCGGCGCCGTCGAAGCCGACCTGGCTGCTCAGCGAGAAGGATTGCAAACAGGTGGTCGAGCGCAAGGGACTCACCGGCTGCCGCGACCTCGAATACAACTGGCTCGGCACCGACGATCAGGGTCGCGATATCGTGGCGCGCCTGATCTACGGTTTCCGCATCTCAGTGCTGTTCGGCCTGATCCTGACCGCCGTGTCTTCGGTCATCGGCGTCGCCGCCGGCGCCGTGCAGGGCTATTTCGGCGGCTGGACCGATCTCCTGTTCCAGCGTTTCATTGAAATCTGGACCTCGGTGCCGCCGCTCTACCTCCTGCTCATCATCTCCTCGGTGCTGGTGCCGGGCTTCTTCGTGCTGCTCGGGA
>DATFWC010000219.1:0-2414 GCA_035259885.1 Xanthobacteraceae bacterium | reverse complement strand
CGCCGGGTCGATGGAAATGCCGGCGCGCTCCATGGCGGCCAGGACCGGCACCAGCGGGCGCTCGAGCGTGGCATAGACGCTGCCCTTGCGCTCGGCGACGAGCCGCGGCCGCAGCAGCCGCCACAGCCGCAGGATCACGTCGGCATTCTCGGCGCAGTAGGTGCTGGCGCGGCCGATCTCGACGCGCGCGAACTCGACTTTGTCACGCCCCTTGCCGATCACGTCCTGGAACGCGATGGGCGCATGGTCCAGATGGCGGGTGGCGAGCTCGTCGATGCCATGTCCGCCCAGGCCGGCGTCGAGCACATAGGAGATCAGCATCACGTCATCGAACGCGTTCAGCGCAATGCCGTGCCGAGCCAGGACCACAACGTCCTTCTTCACGTCGTGGCCGACCTTCAGCACGCCCGGATCCTCCAAGAGCGGTTTCAGGCGTGACAGCGCTTCGGCGGCCGCGATCTGGCCCGCCGCCAGGCCGCTTTCCGCGAGCAGATCGCCGGAAGCGCGGTGGCCGAGCGGGACATAGCAGGCCTGGTTGGCGCGCAGCGCCATGGCGATGCCGACGATCTCGGCCTGCATGGGATCGGGCGATGACGTGCGCAGCGTCATGGCCACGACGCCTTCGCGCCGCGCATCGGCGATCCAGTCGTCAAGCGCCGAGATCAGCGCCAGCGTGTGGTAGCGCGCGTGCTGCACTTCGGCGGCCAAGACGTCCGCCTTGCGCGCCGTGACCAGGAGATCAGGCGTGAACGCCTCTTCCTGGACCGAGGTGCGGCGCGGCGCCGGAGCCGGCTGCAGGTCCGGGAACAGCTCGGTCTGGCCGCGCGCGGCCCGCTCGGCTGGTTCGATGTCCGGTTCGGGCTCCAGGATCTCCGCGGACGGCGCCGCGATGCCCTTGGGGGCCAGCCGCGCATCGGGTGCCACGCTGTCGGGATCGATGCCGACGAAGGCGGACGCCCGCCGGGTGAGGTCGTTGAACTCCATCGCCTTGGCGAAGGCGATCAGGCGCTGCGGGTCGATACCTTCGAGGCACGAGGCGCCGTCGAGGCAGAGCAGATGGATCTCGCGCTCGACCGGCACGCGGTCATCGAGCAGAACCAGCCGTTTCGACATCCGCGCCTGCTCGGCGAACTCGATCAGCGACTGCCGGCGCTTCTCCTGCTTGATCTCGCCGGCACGCGCCAGCAGGGTTTCCAGATCGCCGAATTCGTTGATGAGCAGCGCCGCGGTCTTCACCCCGATGCCCGGCACGCCCGGCACGTTGTCGGTCGAGTCGCCGATCAGCGCCTGCACCTCGGTCACTTTTTCTGGCGGCACGCCGAATTTCTCGATGACCTCGTCGCGGCCGATCGGCCGCTCGCGCCCCGGCATGGGATCGAACATGCTCACGCCCGGCCGCACCAGCTGCATCAGGTCCTTGTCGCCGGCCACGATGGTGACGTCGGCGCCAGCTTCCACCGCCTGGCGGGCGTAGGTCGCGATGATGTCGTCGGCCTCGTAGCCGGGCTGCTCGATCGGGATGAGGCCGAAGGCGCGCACCGCCTCGCGCATCAGCGGAAACTGCGGGATCAGTTCGTCCGGCGGATCGGGACGGTGGCCCTTGTAGTCGGCATAGATCTCGTTGCGAAAGGTGCGCTCGGAATGGTCGAAAACCACAGCGACATGGGTCGGCTTCACGCCGCCAAAACCCTCGCGCAACAACTTGAACAGCATGTTGGAGAAGGCCAGCACGCCGCCGATGGGCAGGCCGTCGCTTCGCGACAGTTTTTTGCCGCTCTTCTGCGCCGCGGCGAACATGGCGAAATAGGCGCGGAAAATGTACGACGACCCGTCGATCAGGAAGACATGGTCGCCTTTCTTCAAGGGGCGCGCAGGCGCAGCTTTCCTGGTGGACTCGTTCATCGGGAGGGCTTCGGTTCTACCTCCCCGACTTAACACTCCGGGGGCGACTTCGCCACCCGGGCTCACCGCTGCTCCTGCTGCACGTGGTCGATCTCGCTGCGGCGAAGCAGGTAGTCCAGCCCGCCGACCCGGTACCAGCGATACCCGTAGCCTTCGATCACCATGCGATGGCGGCCGCTGTCGTCGGCACGGCTGTGATCCTCGGCCAGGAGGTTGATCAGCAGCTTGCCGTGCTCCGGCTCGATCCCGACGGAGAAACTGATCTCGCGCGGCTTGGCGTCGAGGTTGTGCACGAACAGAACCGAGTTGTTGCGCCAGTCGTAGCGCAGGATCAGGATCGCCGGATCGCGCGCCGGGATGACGGTGAAATCGCCCCAGCCGACTTCCGGCACCTCCTTGCGCATGCGGATGATGCGCTCGGTCCAGTTGAGCAGCGAATCGGGGTGGCGGCGCTGGATCGCCGCGTTGACGTGCTCGAAGCCGTAGGGCCCGTCGCTGATCACCGGCACGGC
>DATFWC010000218.1:0-7432 GCA_035259885.1 Xanthobacteraceae bacterium | reverse complement strand
GCCGAACATGCGTTTTCGGCGCTCGCCGCACGGCCTTGAATCGCGGCGGGCCAGGATGCTGTCGGGACCGGCGGGAGGTTGCGGCCGGCGCCCCGCCATGGTTGAACCCCGGCATGACGGAGCGATCGCGGCGGCGGGAGGCGCGCGAGCAGCGGCTGCAGGCGGCCCTGCGGGAAAACCTCAAGCGCCGCAAGGCCCAGGCCCGCGGGCGCGAGGACGCCTCCGACCGCTCGGCGAGCGAACGCGACGCCCCACCGGTACCGCCGGCGGGGGCGAAATCCGAGGACGAATCTTAGTCGTCCGGATAGGGTTGTCCGGACTTTCGCCGTAATCCCGCGGCGAGTGTGAAGCTTTCGGGCGCCGCTTCGGCGCAAAACCGCGCGCAAGCGCCAGGAGCCAGGGCCACATGGACCGCATTCGCATCGTCGGTGGACGCCCGCTCAACGGCACGATTCCGATCTCCGGCGCCAAGAACGCCACGCTGCCGCTGATGATCGCCAGCCTGCTCACCGACCAGACCCTCATCCTCGATAACGTGCCGCGCCTCGCCGATGTGGTGCAGCTCCAGCGCATCCTCGGCAATCACGGCGTCGACGTGATGCTGAGCGGCAAGCGCGCCGGCGAGGACGAGTACAAGGGCCAGAGCGTGCATCTCTCGGCGGCCAAGATCGTCGACACCACGGCGCCCTACGAACTCGTGTCGAAGATGCGGGCGAGTTTCTGGGTGATCGCACCGCTGGTGGCGCGCATGGGCGAGGCGCGGGTGTCGATGCCGGGCGGCTGCGCCATCGGCACGCGGCCGGTTGATCTTCTCATCATGGCGCTCGAGCGTCTCGGCGCCCTCATCGAGATCGACGGCGGCTACGTGGTGGCGCGCGCCCCCAACGGCCTCAAAGGAGGCGAGATCGGCTTTCCCAAGGTGACAGTGAGCGGCACCCACACGGCTGTGATGGCGGCGGTGCTGGCACAGGGGACCACGGTGATCGACAACGCGGCGCGCGAGCCCGAGATCGCCGACGTGGCCGAATGCCTCAACAAGATGGGGGCGCGCGTGTCCGGCGCCGGCACGTCGCGCATCGTCATCGAAGGCGTGCCGAAGCTCGGCGGGGCGCGCCACAGCGTGGTGCCCGACCGCATCGAGACCGGCACCTACGCCATGGCGGTGGCCATGACGGGCGGCGAGGTGATGCTCGAGGGCGCGCGGCCGGAACTGCTGCAGGCGGCGCTCGGCGTGCTGCAGCAGGCCGACGTCGATGTCTCGTCCACCAACCAGGGCATCCGGGTCGCACGCAACGGCGCCGGCATCCGCCCGGTCGACGTCGCCACGGCGCCGTTCCCCGGCTTCCCCACCGACCTGCAGGCCCAGCTCATGGCGCTGATGACGTGCGCCAGCGGCACCTCGCGCATCACCGAAACCATTTTCGAGAACCGCTTCATGCACGTGCAGGAGCTGGCCCGTCTCGGCGCTCGCATCCAGCTCGACGGCGAGACCGCGACCGTCGAGGGCGTCGATCGTCTTAGGGGCGCGCCCGTGATGGCCACCGACCTGCGCGCCTCGGTGTCCCTGGTCATCGCGGCGCTCGCCGCCGAAGGCGAGACCATGGTCAACCGCGTGTATCACCTCGACCGCGGCTTCGAGCGCCTCGAGGACAAGCTGTCGCGGTGCGGCGCCGAGATCGAGCGCGTGAGCAGCTGACCTCCGGCGCGACGGTGATCGATCCGGCCGTTCGTGTGAGACCCCCAACTTGTCCCTCCCTCTTTCAGGGGAGGAAAGAGCTTGCGGCCCGCGGGGCGCTTCGACCGATACGCCGTACGCGCGGCTTGCTCCTCCCTCCCCCTGAAAGAAAGGGTTATCGCATATGCGTCGCAAGCATCTCGGCTGCCATCCCGGGCGCAGCGCAACATCCCCGGGTCCGCGCCACAGCGCGGCCCGGGGACAAGCTTGCCCTCGGGCGCGCGAAGCGCGACCCGAGGGTGGTGCGCTGCAGACCCAGGATCCAAGTACCCCGGCTTTAGAAAAAAGGCATAGGGGTACTTGGATCCCGGCTCTCGCTACGCTCGGCCGGGATGACAACGGAGGAAACGGCGCCATATGCGACAGCCCTGCCCTGAAGGGGAAGGGGGTCGCGGCCCTCCGATGAGCAAAATATGGGCGGCGACCGCCGGCGCCGCAAAAATCATGGCGCCGGGGCGCGCAAGCCGGATATGACGGGCCCGTGTCGCTCCGCCCGCACCACCGCATCGTTTTCGCCTGTCGCCATGGCGTGCTGCCGGCATGGCCTGCTGAGGGGGCAGGCAGCCGATGGGCCTGATCGACGCCATCAGCCTCAGCATCCTGCTCGGGGCGCTTCTCGTTTTCGCCGGCATCCTGTCGAGCCTGGTGGCGCTGCGCTTCGGCGCGCCGCTGCTGCTCGTCTTCATGCTGGTCGGCATGCTGGCCGGCGAGGCCGGGCCGGGCGGCATCAAGTTCGACGACGTCCAGCTCGTCTACACGGTCGGCTCCATGGCGCTGGCGGTGATCCTGTTCGACGGCGGCTTGCGCACGCGCGCGCAGACCATCCGCAGTGTCGCGCTGCCGGCGTTCCTGCTTGCCACCGTCGGCGTCCTGATCACGGCCGCGCTCACCGCGCCGGTCGTCAGGCTCACGCTCCCGTTGAGCTGGACCGAGGGGTTTCTGCTCGGCGCCGTCATCGCCTCCACCGACGCCGCCGCCGTGTTCCTGCTCCTGCATGCGCGCGGCCTGCGCCTGCGCCCGCGGCTGAGCGCCATTCTCGAAGTGGAGTCGGGGAGCAACGATCCCTTTGCCATCTTCCTCACCATCGTCCTGGTGGAGTTCCTGCTGCAGGGCGGGAAATCGTGGCAGGACATCGCGCTCACCCTCGCCGAGGAGACTGTGTTCGGCGCCCTCATCGGCGTGCTCGGCGGGAGGGCGCTGGTATGGGCGCTCAACCGCCTCACCTTGGCGCAGGGTCTGCACGCCCCGTTCGTGGTCACCAGCGCGCTGGTGATCTTCGGCCTGGCGGAGGTCGCGAACGGCTCCGGCTATTTCGCCACCTACCTCGCCGGGCTCGTCGTCGGCAACCGGCCCACGCGCGCGCACAACACACTCGTCGTGTTCCTCGACGCCGTCACATGGCTGGCGCAGATCGTGATGTTCCTGCTGCTCGGCCTGCTGGCCTGGCCGCAGCGGATTCCGCAGAATGCGCTGGCGGCGCTGGCGGTGGCGGCGACGCTGATGCTGGTGGCGCGCCCGGCGGCGGTGTTTGCCTGCCTGGCGCCGTTCCGCTTTTCGCTGCGCGAAAAAATGTTCGTCTCCTGGGTGGGTCTGCGTGGCGCCGTCGGCATCTTTCTCGCCTCCATCCCGTTGCTGGTCGGCTTGCCCAACGCGCACATTTTTTTCGACGTCGCGTTCGTGGTGGTGCTGACGTCGCTGCTGATCCAGGGCTGGACGATTTCGGCCGCCGCACGGGCGCTGCAGGTGGCCTTGCCGCGCAGCGACCCGGCGCCGCGCCGCGTCGAGCTCGACCTGCCGGGACAGCTCGAGCAGGAGCTGGTCGGCTACGCGGTGGGGCAGAACAGCCCTTATCTGCGGCGGCGCCTGGCGCCCTCGTGGGCCAAGCTGAACCTGGTCATCCGCCAGGAGCGCATCCTCACGCCCGAGGAGGCCGGCGACGTGCGCGAAGGCGACTATGTCTACTTCCTGGCGCCGCCCGAGAAGGCGCAGATGCTCGACCGCTTCTTCGTCGACATGCCGCCGCCGAGCGCGCCCGATCCCCGCCTGGTCGAGGATTTTTTCGTCTCGGCCGACGTGACCCTGGGCGCGCTGGCGGAAATCTATGGGCTCGTGGTCGCGCCGGAGGATGCTGTCGTCACCCTGGCCAACCATTTCGTCGCCTGGCTGGGCCGGCCGCCGAAGCAGGGCGAGGTCCTGCCGCTCGGGCCCATCGTGCTGGTCGCCCATACGGTGGTCGATGGCCGCGTCACCCAGGTCGGCCTGCAGCTTGCCGAGCCCGAGCCCGACTCGTGGTTTGGCCGGCTGAAGGCGGCGGTGCGGCGCATGCTGTCGTGGGGTCGCGCGTGATCACAACGGCCGCCACGGAATGGTGACGCTCCCGTCGGCGGTGGTGACGTTGATGGTGGCGACGCCGAACACGTCCGCCAGGCGATCGGGCGTCAACGCCTCGCCGGGCGGCGCGTCGGCCACCAGGCGGCCGCGATCCATCACAATGACGCGGTCGGCGAAGCGCGCCGCCAGCAAGAGGTCGTGCACGATCGCCAGCACGGCGCCGTGCGCGGCGCCATGGCGCAGCAGCCCCATGACGGTGAGCTGATGGCGCGGATCGAGCGAGGCGGTCGGCTCGTCGGCCAGCAGCACCGGCGCTTCGGTGGCGAGCGCCCGCGCCAGCGCGGCGCGCGCCCGCTCGCCACCCGACAGGGTGACGATCGAGCGCTCGGCGAGCCCGTCGATGCCGGTCGCGCGAAGCGCGCGTTGCACCGCCGCGCGGTCCTGTTCCGACGGCGGCGACCATGCATCGGCATGCGGTTCGCGTCCCAGCGCCACCACCGATGCCACCGGCAGCGGCCAGTGGAACACGTGGCCCTGCGGCAGGTAGGCGATGTGGCGGGCGCGCTCGCGCGGCGTGTGGGAGGCGAGGGGACGGCCCATGAGCGCGATCTGTCCTTGCGCCGGCAGCAGCCCCGCCAGCGCACGGATGAGTGTGGTTTTTCCCGCGCCGTTTGGGCCGACCAGGGCCACCACTTCGCCGCTTGTGAGGGCAAGACTGGCGCGCTCGACGATCGTCTTGCCGCCGAGCCGCACGGTGACGTCGGTCGCGACGAGCACCGGCGCGCTCGCATTGCTGCCGGCCACCGCCGTCACGAGGGCGCTCCTTCCAGCACTCGGCGCTCGGAAAAAATCATGGCGAGAAAGAACGGCACCCCGATCAGCGCCGTCACCACGCCGACGCGCAGCTCGTCCGCGCCCGGGATGGCGCGCACCGTAATGTCGGCGACGGTGAGCAACGCGCTGCCGGCGAGTGCGCCCGGCAACAGCACGCGCGCCGGGTCGGAGCCGGCGGCGCGCCGCACCAGGTGCGGCGCCACCAGGCCGACGAAGCTGATCGCGCCCGTGATCGCCACGCCGGCGCCTACCCCCAGCGCCACCCCGACCACCACCATGGCGCGCACACGGTTGAGGTCGACGCCGAGCGACGCGGCCGCGTCCTCGCCCAGCGTCAGCGCCCGATAGGCGCGCGCATTGGCGGCGAGCAGGATCCAGCTCGCCACGAAGAACGGCGCCGCGATCAGCAGATGATCGGTGCTGCGGTCCTCGAGCGAGCCGAGCAGCCAGAACGCGATCTCCAGCGCGACGTAAGGATTGGGCGCGAGGTTGAGCACCAGCGCCGTCATGGCGCCGGCGAAGCTCGCCAGCGCCAGGCCCGCCAGCAGCGTCACGGTCAGGCTTGCGCGCCGTCCCGCGATCGCCACCAGGCCGCCGATCGACACCAGCGCGCCCAGAATGCCGGCCAGCGGCACCGCCAGCGAAATGGCGCTGGCGAAGCCGAAGCCGATCACGGCGGCGGACGCCGCGGCGGCGGCCTGCGGTGCGCCGAACAGGGCCGGCTCGGCCAGCGGGTTGCGCAAGAGGCCCTGCAGCGCCGCGCCGGACAATCCCAGCGTGGCGCCGATGGCGAGCGCCAGCAGCGTGCGCGGCAGGCGGATGTCGCGCACGATGATGCCGGCCGCACCGTCGCCGCTGAACAACCCGTGCAGCGCCGCGCGCCACGACAGGCCGGCCGGGCCGACCATCAGCGACACGACCGCGAGAATCACGAGCAGCAGGGCCAGCGCCGCATTGACCCACCAAAAACTTCGCCCGGCCATGACTCTCCCTCCGGCGGTCTTCCTACCCAGTTCCGCCTTGCGGTCCAATGCGGTTGCGGCATGATTCCGTGATGATCCTGTGGCGGCCGGTCTGTCTCGCGCTTCTTGCCGTCGTGGCGGCCGCAGCGCCGGGGCGGGAGGCGAGGGCGGAGCCCGCGTCATCCGTTCCGCGCCGCGTGGTGTCGTTCAACATCTGCGCCGATCAGCTGGTGGTGGCGCTGGCCGATCCGGCCCAGATCGCCGGCCTGTCGCCTTATGCGACGCAGCCGGCGCTGTCGGCCGTGGCCGAACAGGCGCGGGCGTTCCCGCAGGCGCAGTGGCACGCCGAATCGACGATCTCGCTCGACCCCGATCTGGTGCTGGTGGGGCCGCGCGATCGCTCGGTGACGCAGCGCCTGCTCACGGCGCTCGGCTTCCGCGTGGTCGAGATCGAGTTCGTCAGCACGATCGCGCAGGCGCGCGAGCAGATTCGCAAGGTGGCGGCGCTGCTCGGCCATCCCGAGCGCGGCGAGGCGCTGCTTCAGCGGCTCGACGCGGCGCGCGCGCGGCTCGCCAACGTGCCGCGGCCGCACGCCACCACCGCGCTCCTGGTCGAGCGCAACGGCTACAGCGAGGGCCCGGCGAGCCTCGCCGCCGGCATGATCGCCGAGGCCGGCCTCAAACCGCCCGTCGGCGCACCCGCCGGCATCGGCGGCTACGTCTCGCTCGAGCGCCTCATCGTCATGCGCCCCGACATCCTGGTGCTGCACAGCCTGATCGATCAGCCGCACGACCAGGGCTCGGTCTATCTCACGCATCCCGCCCTCGCGGCGCTTTATCCGCCGTCGCGCCGCATCATCCTGCCCGGCCAGTATACCTTGTGCGGCGGTCCCGGCCTGGTCGCCGGCCTCGATCATCTCGCCGACGCGCTGACCCGGATGGCGGAACAATCGCACTAGCCTCCATTGCGCCCGCGCACGCCCTTTCGATTGTCATCCCGGCCGAGCGCCGAAGGCGCGAGAGCCGGGGTCCAAGTACCCCTGCCGAGACTGCTTTGTGATGCCTGGGTACTTGCGATCCCGGATCGGCTCGCTTCGCTCGCCGTCCGGGATGACAAGAGGCTAAGCGTCACGCCGCTTGCATTGCCCAATTGTCGACGATTCGCACCAGCGCATCGAGCCCGTCGGTCAGCGCCGCCGGTCCGGGCTGCAGGATCAGCGTCGACTTGATCTCGTGCAGTTGCCCGGCGCGCACCGCGGGGATGTCGGCGAAGCCGGGCCGTGCCGCCACCTTGGCCGGGACGAATTTCTTTCCGCACCACGAGCCGACGATGATGTCGGGTGCCGCGGCGATCACCTGCTCGGGCGCGACGATCCGGTCCCTCGCGTTCTTGGCGCGGGCGAGCGCCGGAAAGACTTCGATGCCGCCGGCGGCCTCGATCAGCTCCGACACCCACTTCAGGCCGGAGATCATCGGCTCGTCCCATTCCTCGAAATAGACGCGCGGCCGGCGCGGCCGTGGCCG
Organism: Xanthobacteraceae bacterium; assembly: GCA_035259885.1. Lineage (GTDB taxonomy): Bacteria > Pseudomonadota > Alphaproteobacteria > Rhizobiales > Xanthobacteraceae > DATFWC01. Next base: position 46 of record DATFWC010000218.1, on the reverse strand, counting down.
TGCCTGGGCGGCGGCAAGCCGCTGTTCGAGCGACAGCGCCAGCGCT
>DATFWC010000217.1:0-9992 GCA_035259885.1 Xanthobacteraceae bacterium | reverse complement strand
AACGAACCGCTTCACGATTGCTGACGGATCACCACGGCGCGTTGCCAGGCTTAGCCGTGCGGTCGGCGGTGTGGTGGCTTTGACCCGGCGATAAGCGACGCCGTCGATGTTCATACGCTGAAGCGACGACGGCACGAACGTGATCCCGAGGCCCGCGGCAACGAGACTCAGCGTCGAGCCGATCCGCGGCCCTTGTTGGGTTGATGCTCCGAGGTTCCCAACATTGGGATTGATGCCCGCAGCGTGGCAGGCGGCGATGATCGTGTCGTACATGCCGGTACCGGGCGGGCCATATAGGATGAAGGTCTCCGGCGCGAGCCGCTTGAGCGGGATTGCGGCATCCTTTGCGCCCTTCGCCAGCGGATGACCGCTCGGCAGCGCCGCCACCATCGATTCGTCGAGCAGCGGCTGGATTGCGAGCCCTTCAACGTCGGCTGGCACGGTGCGGATGAACGCAACATCCATGCGTTCGTTGCGCAGACCCTCAAGCAGCTCGTTGCTCAGGGACTCCTCCAATGTCAGGGACACTTTTGGACAGGCTTCGCTGAAGGCGCGGATCGCGCGCGCCACGATCGGATGGAACGACGACGTCGAAGTCACGCCAACGCATATTCGCCCCTGCTCGCCGCGCGCCGTGCGTCGCGTCGACTCCACGGCCCGATCGAGCTGCGCAAGGGTCGCACGCGCATCGTCGAGAAAGGCGGAGCCCGCGTCAGTCAGCTCAACGCCGCGCGCCTTACGGCGGAAGAGCTGCACGTCGAGCTCGCGTTCGATCGCCTTGATCTGCTGACTGAGTGGCGGTTGCTGCATCCCAAGGCGCTCGGCGGCGCGCGTGATGTGACCTTCTTCGGCGACGGCGATAAAGTAACGCAGATGCCTCAATTCCATTGCCATATCCAAAACATATGTATTTCGCCCTCCGCATATTATGGCTTTAACGTTTATCAAACGCTATGGGTGGCGAACTCGACCAATTCGGGGGATGTCCGACGACACTGAGCCGCCGACAGCTTTTGGGCGCATCCTGCGCCACCCTTGCTGCCTCTGTTTCACCGCGCCTCGCCGGCGCGGAGGTCTATCCGGCCAAGCCCGTCCGGGTCATCGTCCCGTTCGCGGCCGGAGGGCCCAACGATCTCGCGGCACGGCTGATTGCGCAGGGCCTCTCCGACAGTCTTGGCAAGCAGTTCTACGTCGAGAACATTGGCGGGGCCGGTGGCAACGTCGGCACTGGCCAGGCCTCACGCGCTGCCCCCGACGGCTACACGATTATCGCGGTCGCGCCGAGCTACGCCGCCAATCCGGCCCTGTTCGACAGCGTGCCATATGATCCCGCGAAGAGCTTCGATGCCGTCACCGTCGCGGCGACCGCACCCACTGTCCTCACGGTGCACCCTTCCGTCCCAGCGACAAGCGTCGCCGAGCTGGTCGCGGCCATCAGGGCAACGCCGGGCAAGTACAGCTACGCGTCGCCGGGAACGGGCACGCCGCCCCACCTTTTGGGCGAGCTTTTCCGCCTCTCGTTGCAACTCGACATGGTGCACGTCCCGTTCTCCAGCGGCGGTCAGGCGATCGGATCGACGCTCTCGGGCCACACGCCGATCTCGTTCGGCGCCCTGCCGCCCGCCGTGCAGCACGTCAAACAAGGTAAGCTCCGCGCGCTGGCCATCACCTCAACAGCGCCCTCGGACGCGCTTGTTGGCGTGCCGACCATCGCCCAGGCCGGCTATCCTGATTTCGCAGCCGACATCTGGACCGCAGTGCTCGTACCCGCGGGGACGCCGAAGGACATCGTCGCGCTACTCCAGCGCGAGATTGCGAGACTCGTAGCCTTGCCTGAAATAAGGGAGCGCATGGCGGCCCTCGGTTATCAGCCGGTCGGCAACACGTCGGACGAATGTGCCAAGCACATCGCGAAGGAAGCGACCCGTTGGGCGAAGGTGATCCGCGAGGCCGGCATCAAGGTGCGATGATGATGGAAGCCACGGTGCGTTCCCAGGTTGCTGAACACTACGCGCGCGGCGGCCTCGTCGCAGCCATTCGCGACGGTCTTGCCCGCATGGGCAAGACCGAAAGCACGGTCACGGCCGAGGACCTCGCGCCGGTCGATGAGTTTCACATTGGCGGCCGGGCCGCCACCGGCGAGCTGGCGCGGCACCTCGCCCTCGCCGCGGGGAATCGGGTGCTCGACATCGGCTGCGGCCTTGGGGGACCTGCGCGCCAAATCGCTGCCCACTACGACTGCCATGTGACTGGCATCGACCTCACCGGCGATTACGTCGAGGCCGGCAATGTTCTATCTGGATGGCTGCATCTCGACGGGCGCGTGTCGTTGCAGCAGGGCGACGCTCTGGCGCTTCCCTTCGCAGACCGATCGTTCACCGCCGCCTATATGTTGCACGTCGGGATGAACATTGCCGACAAGAGCGCGCTTTTCGCTGAGGTCGCGCGTGTGCTCCGCGCAGGCGCGCGTTTCGGCGTCTTCGACGTGATGCGCACGGGAGACGGCGAGCTGCCGTATCCGCTGCCATGGGCAAGCACAAGGGATACGAACGCAATCGCGCCGCCAGGGCAGTACCGCGACACGCTTTCCGCGGCAGGGTTCGAGATTCTATCGGAACGTGAGCGCCGCGATGTTGCGCTCGACCATTTCGCGCGGCAGCGGGCGCAGGTGGCCGCGCGGCCGGCACCGCTCGGCATGCACACGCTAATGGGCGCGCGGCGGCCGGAGCTGGTCCGCAACATGAGCGAAGGTATCGCAGCAGGCCGGATCGCACCTGTAGAGATTATTGCCCGAAAGATGTGAGGTCTGCATCGGGTCAGACTCGGCCTTCTGCCGATCTGTGCAGCATGACCGCTCTGACCCTCGAAGGCGGACGTAGCCGCATCACTTGGTGCCTACAGCTTTTTGGTGGAGTATGCATCACCCCAGGCAGCCAATTTTTCCATGTCCTTGAGCATCGCCCCGTCGGGCTCGATGAAGCCATTGGGCAAGCGAGGATAGTTCATGATCTCAAATCGCATGATGGCCCGATAGAGCGCATCGCTGCATATTCCGGACTTGATGGGACCGTCGAGGCCTCCGGCGATGCGGCGCCCGCCAATTTCGTCGGGGATGTGGTTCAACAAGTTGATCACTGTCTGCTGATCACGCACAAAATTTTGGCACTGACGTTCTCCTTGGCGCGCGTGACGTCCAACACGTGCTCGGAGCGACATGCCCTACCTCCTCACTGCGCCCGTTGGTCGGCGCGTCGGACATTAGTCGCTGCCACATTCGTCAGATAAAAGCTGTTCCCCAGGGAACAGGAGCTGATCGATCTCGACCGTGGCACCCGCAAATCCGAAAAAAGCCGGTTGTGCGAGCAAGTACAGAAAGCCAACTCGATCAGGTCCTCCCATTGCGTTTTGTCGCGGCGACGGTCCTCGGCGGAGGACCAGGATTGTCGCATCTGACGTCATTCCTACGAGGTCCCGTGGGCATGATCCGACGCCGGCCGCCCTTGAGCCAGGATCACCGATCAGGTACGCGGGATGGGATCCCCACCCGACCGCCTTCGCTTGGCTCCGGCGGTCGCCCCCTTTCAAGGGAGGTGGAGCAAGTGGCTTTGCCTCGCCCTCAAGAAGCGCAAAGTCGCATGGAGGGAAACATGATCACACTCTACACGTTCGGTCCCGCCTTCGGGCTTCCCGACCCGAGCCCCTTCGTCACCAAGGCCGAGGTCCTGCTGAAGATGGCGGGCCTCACCTATCGCACCGACACCAGCGGGCCGCGCAAGGCGCCCAAGGGCAAGCTGCCCTATATCGACGACGACGGCGAGCGCATCGCCGACTCGACGTTCATCCGCTGGCACCTCGAGCGGAAATACGGCATCGACCTCGACCGCGGCCTGTCGGCGGAGCAGCGCGCCATCGGCTGGGCGTTCGAGAAGATGGCCGAGGATCAGCTGTACTGGGCGCTCGTGCACACGCGCTGGGTGGACGATGCCAACTTCGCCAAGGGCCCGAAAGGATTCTTCCGCAACGTGCCGGCGCCGGCGCGCCCCGTGATCGTCGCGCTCATCCGCCGCAACGTGCGCGGCCGGCTGGACGCGCACGGCATGGGGCGTCATTCCTGCGACGAGATCGTCGCTCTCGGCACGCGCTCGATCAACGCCATCGCCGACTATCTCGCGCAGAAGCCGTACTTCTTCGGGCCCGAGCCGAGCGGCGTCGACGCCACCATGTTCGCCTTCATGGCCGGCCTCCTGTGCCCGCGTTTCGACACGCCGCTGCGCACCGCAGCGGAGCGCCGCGATGATCTCAAGCAATACGTGGCGCGAATGGCGGCGCGCTACTATCCCGACCTCGCGCAGCTCACCGGCGTCGCGGCGGCGGCCTGACGATCAGGTCGCGGAACGCGGGCGCGCACAATGGCGCTTGCGTTTGCCGAGGCGTCCTCGTGACGGCTTCTCGATGGCGATCTCAGGCGGCGCCACGGTCAGCGCGGTGGTGGCCAACAGAGTGGCGAGCAAGAACAGCGGCTGCGGGCCTGCGCGCACCGGGCGCCGGTCCCACCGGGCAAGCAAAAGAAAACCCCCGGCGAACCGGGGGCTACGGGTGATCCCGTGGGCCGGAAGCCGGCCCGGACCGCCAGTCAGGCGATCTTGAGGTTTTCGGCGGACGTCTTTCCGCGGTTGGTGACAAGCTCGTACTCGACCGTCTGGCCCTCGTTGAGCGAGCTCAGGCCCGCGCGCTCGACAGCCGAGATATGGACAAATACATCCTTGTCGCCGGTCTGCGGCCGGATGAACCCGTAACCCTTCGTAGGATTGAACCACTTGACGGTGCCCTTCTGCATCGTCGGTCTCCTTAGTCTCAAGTCAAAGCCGACGCGGACGTGCTCGCTGCACCCGCGCCACAACCCGGTTTTTTGGAAGATCCGAAGCGATCGCGCCCATCAAGCAGTGAACGGCCGGAACGGCCAAATCCCGATTGCCCGCGAAGACAAGAGCAAAATTGAGGTTTTTGCAAGGCCACCGACCGGGGGGACAGCTGCCCGAATCGACAGCAAACCCACGGCAAATTGACGGGAATCCGCATTCGGAATGTCTGGACGCGCGCCAGCCGACCATGGATGATCCCCGGGCCCTTGGGACTAGGGAGGCAAATCATGTCATCAATCACCTCGGGCGATCCAACTCCGGAACCCAAGCCACTTTTTCCCGCGCTCGGTCGCTACTACCGCTTCACGTCCGACCTCGCCTACGTGATCGTGCGGGTCACTGCCGGCCTGATGCTGATTCCGCACGGCTGGGCAAAGGTGGCCAACCTCGGCCCTGACGGCGTGGCCGCGCTGCTCGCGCGCTACGGCATCCCAGGCGCCAAACCGTTCGCCTTCATCATCATGGCCCTGGAGACGATCGGCGGGATCCTGATCGCCATCGGGGCGTTCACACGCGTCGTGGCGGCGCTCCTGGTGATCGAGTTCCTCGTCATCATCTTCGTTGCCCACTGGCCGCGCGGCTATGCGGTCGGAGGGGGAGGAGTCGAATATCCGCTGATGTGGGGACTGATTCTGCTCGCCATCATGCTGCGCGGCGGCGGCCCATGGTCGGTCGACCGCAAGCTCGGCTGGGAAGTGTAATCGCGGCTGCCCGTGTTGGAGCTACACGGGCCCGGTCCACTTGTCATCCCGGCCGAGCGCGCTGCGAAGCGGTGGATTACCCAGTGGCGCGGCGCAGCCACACCTTGTTGTCGTGAAAGGCGGCGCCGCCGTAGGGCGCGATCGAATCGGCACCCGTCAGCGTGTTGATGCCGCGCCCGTCGGCGAAGCAGGCGTTCGGCCAGATCGATTCGGCGATCAGCACGCCGCGGCGCACGCCGTCGAACAGGTGCGCGGCGAGCCGCACCTCCCCGCGCGCGTTGCCGAGCACCACATCATCGCCGTCGTGGATGCCGAGCGGCGCGGCGTCGGCGGGATGGATCATTACGCTCGGCTGGCCTTCCTTCGCGCGCGATGTCGGCGTCTCGTTGAATGTCGAGTTGAGGAAATTGCGCGCCGGCGATGTCGCGAGGCGGAAGGGAAATTGTCCGTCGGCCTCCTCGATCACGGTCCAGTGATCGGGGAGCTTTGGCATGGTGTCGACCGGCCCGGCATGGCACGGACTGCGGAATGGAACATTGGGCCAGTCGGGCTTGAAGCGGAATTTCTTGTCCGGCCACGCAAACCCGTCGAGATAGTGCGCGGCGGCAAAATCGGGCTGGCAGTCGATCCAGCGCTTGGCCTCGAGCGCCTCGAGCGTGCCCCAGCCGGACTTTTGCAGCGTCCAGTCGATCAGCTCGCGCGGCGTCATGGCGAAGCCCGGGTGTTTTGCCCCGACCCGCTGGGCCAGACCCGAGATCACCTCGTGATTGTTGCGGCATTGACCCGGCGGCTCGACGAGTTTCGGGCCGAGCAGAATGTATTGATGGCCCCCACCCTGGTAGACGTCGTCGTGCTCGAGGAAGGTCGTGGCGGGCAGCACGACGTCGGCCAACGCCGCGGTCTCGGTCATCACCTGCTCGTGCACACACACGAACAAATCCTGGCGCGCAAAGCCGCGCTTCACCGTCTCCTGGTCGGGCGCGACCGACACCGGATTGGTGTTCTGGATGAGCAGCGCCGTCACCGGCGGCCCGTCCGCGAGCGCGTCCCGCTCACCGCACAGGATTGCCCCAATGCGCGACTGATCGAGCATCCGGACGGCGCGGTCGCGCGCGTCCAGTCCCTCGATCATGGTCTTGTTCCAATGATAGATGTCGGCGTTGTTGTGGAAGGCGCCACCGCCCTCGTGGCGCCACGCCCCGGTTATCGCCGGAATGCAGCTCGCTGCGTGCATGTTGACGGCGCCGTTGCGCGAGCGCGAAAAGCCGTAGCCGAGCCGAAAGAAGGCGCGCCGCCGCTCGGCCACCAGGCGGGCAAAGGTTTCGATCGTCTCCGCCGGACAGCCGGTGACGTTTTCCGCCCATTGCGGTGTTTTTTGCCGCACATGCTCCGCCAGTTCGCGCGGCGCATCGGTGTAGCGGTCGAGATAGTCCCAGTCGGCGTGGCCGTCGCGAAACAGGCAGTGCATGACGGCGCAGGCCAGCGCGCCGTCGGTGCCGGGACGCACCAGCACGGCCAGGTCGGCCTGCTCCATGGTGCCGTTCTGGTAGATGTCGACCGCGACGATCTTCGCGCCCCGCTCTTTCCGGGCGTGCACGGCATGCGTCATCACGTTGACCTGGGTGTTGACCGCATTGGTGCCCCAGATGACGACCAGATCGGATTTCGCCATCTCGCGCGGATCGGGACCGGCGATGCGCCCGGTACCGGCAGCAAAGCCGCTGTAGGCGGGGTTGACGCAAATGGTGGAATGGAAGCCGGAATATTTTTTTGCGTGGCGCAGGCGGTTGATGCCGTCGCGCATCACCAGGCCCATGGTGCCGGCATAGTAATAGGGCCACACCGTCGTGGCGCCGTAGCGCTGCTCGGCCTTCAGAAAATTTTCCGCCACGAGATCAAGCGCGTCATCCCAGGAGATGCTTTGCCACTCGCCCGCGCCCTTCCCGCCCTTGCGGCGCAACGGGTGGGTCAGGCGCGCGGGGTGGTGCTGACGCTCGGCGTAGCGCGCCACCTTGGCGCAGACCACGCCCGCCGTGTAGTCGTTGTCGGCGGCGCCGTGGATACGCCCGATGGTGCGCGCGTCGAGCAATTCCACCTCGAGCGCGCAGGTGGACGGACAGTCGTGCGGGCAGGCGGAGGCGCCGATGCGGATCGGCGCGGACGTGGGGCGGACGATCTCGTTCATCACGCCGCGTCGGCCGCAGAGCGGCCGGCGCCCCCTATTCGGCCGGCAACTTCTCTCCATGCGCGGCGAGCTTGGCGCGCCGCCAGTAGCCGCCGACGACAAGTACCAGGATCGCGCCGAGCAGGGCGCTGAACAGCATGATGTAGTGCGCGCCCTCGGCGCCGAACCGGGCCTGCAGATAGGTGTCGATCACCGGGTCGGTGGCAATGACCTCGCCCACGATCCAACCCAGCAGGGCGGCGCCGGCCCAGACCAGGATGGGGAAGCGGTCGAGCAGCGCCATGATCAGCGCGGCGCCGGCGACGATGAGCGGAATGCTGATGCCGAGGCCGATCACCAGGAGCGCCATGTTGCCCTGGGCGGCCGCCGCGATGGCGATTACGTTGTCGAGGCTCATGATGATGTCGGCGACCGCCACGATACGCACGGCCCGCCACAGGTGCTCGACCGCCTCGACCTCGCTCTCGTCGGGATCGTCCGGCACCAGAAGCTTGGCCGCGATGTAGAACAGCGCCAGCCCGCCGATGATCTTCAGGTAGGGCAACGTCATGAGCGAGGCGACGACGCCGGTGAAGATGATGCGCAGCAGCACGGCGACGCCGGCGCCAAGAATCATGCCCCACACGCGCTGGCGGTACGGCAGCCCGCGGCACGCCATGGCAATGACCACCGCGTTGTCGCCCGAGAGCAGAATGTTGATCCACATGATCTTGAGGAGGGCGACCCAGAACGCAGCCTGGCCCATCTCGTCCCAGCCGCTGGCGAACATGTGGCCCCACGTGGCCGGATCCATCATTTGTGCCATCGATCCCACTGGACGCTTCCTCGTTTGTGCCGCAGAGCCTGCCGTCCGCCGCGCGCGTTGCTCTTCAGGGGCACTCTACAGCGGCGAGGCGGTGCTTTCCTAGCGGCCGCCGCTACCGTCGTGCAATGCCCCGTATGGTTTTACCCGACGATGTCGTTGCCGGCGAAGAACTGAAGAATTTCCTTCTCGGCGGTTGCCGCCGCGTCCGAGCCGTGCACCGAGTTTTCCCCGATCGACCTGGCAAACAGCTTTCGGATCGTTCCCTCGGCGGCCTGCGCCGGGTTGGTGGCGCCCATCACGTCGCGATACTTGACGATGGCGCCCTCGCCTTCCAGCACCTGTACCACCACCGGCCCGGAGGTCATGAACTCGACCAGTTCGCGGAAGAACGGGCGCTCGCGGTGCACGGCGTAAAAGGTCTCGGCCTGCTCGCGCGTCATGCGGATGCGCTTCTGCGCCACAATGCGCAGGCCCGATTTCTCAATCACGGCATTGATGGCGCCCGTAAGATTGCGCGCCGTCGCATCGGGTTTGATGATCGAGAAGGTGCGCTCGACCGCCATCGGCATCCTCGTTGGGGAAGTTCTCGTCGCAGGTGAAGGGCTTATAGAGGCCGTGCTGGCGCGCGGCAACCCAACTCTGCGGGCATCGGACACGAGTGGGCGAAGCGAAGTGACCGGCGAGTCACAAGTCATCGCGCCAAGATGAACATCGCTTCATCTTGCCCATTTCTTCCCAAATATTCATCATCAACGTTGCGTGATCACCTGAGTATTTCGACTTCCGTAGGCGTTACCTCAGAGGCGACTTACAATCGCGACGCTGCTGCGGGGGCGACAGGAGGAAATCAACATGTTGCGCAAGATGACGATCGCGCTTGCCGCCGTCGGTTTCGTCGCCGCCATGGTGGCGGCCGATACCGCTGACGCGCGCGCAGGCGGCTTTGGCGGCGGCGGCGGATTCCGCGGCGGCGGATTCGCCGGCGGTGGCATGCGTGGATTTGGCGGCGGCGGCTTCCGCGGTGCGAGCATCGGCGGATTCCGCGGCGGCGGATTCGCCGGTGGTGGCATGCGTGGATTTGGCGGCGGCGGTTTCCGCGCTGCGAGCATTGGCGGATTCCGCGGCGGTTTCGTCGGACGGCCGGGCTTCGCCAGCCGGGCCGCCTTCGTGGGCCGTCCCGGCTTCGTCGGCCGGCCCGGATTCGTCGGCCGGCCGTTCGTCGGGCGGCCGTTCGCACGGGCCGCCTTCTTCCGCCATCGTCGCTTCGTCGGACCGGTCTTCGTCGGCGCCGGATTCGGCGCCTTCGGCGCCGGATTCTGGCCAGGGTACGACTATGGCTACAGCTACGGCGACAGTTGCTGGGTGCCGCAATGGACCGC
>DATFWC010000216.1:0-14704 GCA_035259885.1 Xanthobacteraceae bacterium | reverse complement strand
ACGAGACCTCTTCCGGCTTCACGCCGTCCTTGGCCAAGAGCGCATTGACGAAGAAGTTGGTCGACGAGCCCGGCGCTGTCACGCCGATCTTCAGGCCCTTGAGGTCCTTGAACGACTTCACCTGGGCGGCGCGGTCCTTCTTGACCGCCAGAACGATGCCCGGGAAGCGGCCGAGCTCGATCACGGCCCGGATATCCTGGCCCTTGGCCTGCATGCGGATGTTGTGCTCGTAGGCGCCGGTGACCACGTCGACGGACCCGCCGATCAGCGCCTGCAGCGACTGGGCGCCGCCGGAGAAATCGTTGATGGTGACGTCGAGGCCCTGCTCCTTGAAGTAGCCGAGCCGCTCGGCCAGCGTCAGCGGCAGATAGTAGAGCAGGCCCTTGCCCCCGACCGCGAGCGTCAGGTTCTTCTTCTCGACCGCCTGGGCGGCGGCCGGCGCGGCGAGGGCAGCCGCCAACGCCAGCGCGGCGGCCATGGTCGTGATGTAGCGCATCAGTTTCATTCCATCCTCCCGGGAGGCCGGTCCGCGTGGGAAACGGCGGAAATTGACTAGTCCGGACGTACCGGCAACTATAGGCGAAAGCCGATAGCCTTCGAAAGCCAGGGCCGTAAAGGGGGAAATCATGCGCATCGTGGGTCTTGCCGCCGCAGCCGTGCTCGCAGCCGTGTTGCCGGAGTCAGCCGTCTCGGCCAACGAGATCACCCTGCGGGCCGTCTCCGCCTTCGCGGAGGGAACCCAGTTCTCCAAGAATTTCGAACGCTTCGTCGAGAAGGTGAACCGCGACGGCAAGGGCGTCATTCAGATCAACTATATCGGCGGCCCGCGCGCCCTGCCGCCGTTCGAGGTGGGCAACGCCGTACGCACGCGCGTCGTCGACGTGGCCAACGTCACCGGCGCGTTCTACAGCAACCTGATCCCCGAATCCGACGCCTTCAAGCTGCTCGGCAAGCCGATGAGCGAGCAGCGGCGCAACGGCACCTGGGACTACGTCAACCAGCTGCACAATCACAAGCTCAATGCCTGGTACCTGGCGCGCCAGTTCCACAACGTGCCGTTCCACATCTATCTCAACAAGAAGATCGACGCGATCGACTTCACCGGCCTGAAGATCCGGGTGACCCCGGTCTATCGCGACATCGTCCAGGCGCTGGGCGGCACGCCGATCAACACGGCGCCTGGCGAGGTCTATACGGCGCTCGAGCGCGGCGTGGTCGACGGCTACGGCTGGCCGGTGAGCGGGATCTTCGACCTCGGCTGGGACAAGGTCACCAAATACCGCATGGAGCCGGGCTTCTACAGCGTCGAGGTGAACGTGCTGGTGAATCTCGACGTGTGGAAGGGCTTGAGCGAACCACAGCGCAAGATCCTGGTCGACGCCGCGCTGTGGCTCGAAGCGCTGGATTCCGAGAACGTCGCGGCCAACAAGACGGAAGTCGAGCGCCAGGCCAAGGCCGGCATCCAGGCGCTCGACTTCGGGCCGGAGGCGTCGAAGAAATTCGTGGATCGCGCCGACGAGGTCGCATGGGACACGGTGATCAAGCGGGCGCCCGAGGTCGGCCCGAAGCTGCGCGAGCTCGCGGGGAATTGATTTCTTTCGGGATGTAGCCCGCATGGAGCGCAGCGAAATGCGGGAACACCCTATCCGCCAGGCCGAATACCGGTGAGGCCGCTCCCGGATTTCGCTTCGCTTCATCCGGGCTACGGCGTGAGCGATACTCGATCCCCATGACCAGACTCTCCGCCGCGTTCGGCCGCCTGTTCGAGGCCTTTGCCGCGCTTGCCGGCCTGATGCTGCTCGCCATGGTGATCCTGGTGACGGCCGACATCGCGCTGCGCAACCTCGCCCGCGGCGGCTTCGTGTGGGCCAACGAAATTTCTGAATATGCGCTCTATCTCATGACGCTCCTCACGGCGCCATGGCTGCTGCGCCGCGGCCAGCACATCCGCCTCGACCTGGTCCTGGCCATGCTGCCGGCGCGCCGTGTCTGGCTGGTGGAAGCGGCCGCCGACGCGATCGGCTTCGCCGTCTGTCTCGTGCTGGTGCGCTACGGCGCCGTCATGACCTACGACAGCTGGCGGGCCGGCTCGATCACCATCAAGAACCTGGTCTTTCCCGAATGGTGGCTGCTGGCGCCCCTGCCGGTCACGTTCGCGCTGCTGGCGATCGAGTTCGTGTTCCGCTTCCATCGCCTGCTCGGCGAGCGCGCGCGCCGCCTCGAGGCGACCTCGGTGGCGTGATGAATTGGGTCGAAGCCTCGCTCGTCCTCTTCGGCGGCCTCGTCGCCGTCATGGGGCTCGGCGTCCCGGTCGCGTTCGCCTTCCTCGCGGTCAATGTGGTCGGCGCCGCATTTTTTCTTGGTGGCGAGCCCGGGCTGGCGCAGCTTGCGCGCAACGCCGTGCAGTCCATCACCAGCTTCGCGCTCACGCCGATTCCGTTCTTCGTCCTGATGGGCGAGGTCCTGTTCCACTCCGGCGTGGCGCTCAAGGCGATCGACGCAATCGCGGCCCTGATCCGCCGCGTTCCCGGCCGGCTCGCCGTCATCGCCATCGTGGCGGGCACGGTGTTTTCCGCCATTTCCGGCTCGACCATCGCCACCACGGCGCTGCTCGGCAGCCTGATGCTGCCGGCCATGCTGGAGCGCGGCTATCACCCGCGTATGGCCATGGGCCCAATCATGGGCATCGGCGGCGTCGACATGCTGATCCCGCCGTCGGCGCTCACCGTCCTGCTCGGCAGCCTCGCGGGCATCTCCATTGCCGGGCTGCTGATCGGCGGCATCGTGCCCGGCCTGATCCTCAGCGCCACCTTCGTCGGCTACATCGTCGTGCGGACGCTCATCAATCCCGCATTGGCACCGGCCGAAACTCTCGAAGCCGCGTCCGACCGCTTGGCGCGCTGGCGTGCGTTCGTGGTTCACGTCCTGCCGCTGATGGCGATCTTCGCGCTGATCGTCGTCGCCATGGCAGGAGGCTGGGCGACGCCAACGGAAGCAGCCGCGCTCGGCGCCGCCGCTACCATCGCAGCGGCCGCGTGCTATCGCCGCCTCAGCCTCGCCGGCCTGATGAAGGCGCTGCACGGAACGGTGGCCGTGTCGGGCACCATCCTGTTCATCATCGTCGGCGCCACCACGTTCTCGCAGGTCTTGAGCTTCTCCGGCGCGGTCAACGGCCTGGTCGCCCTCATCATCGGGCAAAATCTCTCCACCATGACCATCGTCGTCGGCATGATGCTGATCCTGCTGTTCCTCGGCTGCTTCATCGATCAGGTCAGCATGATGCTGATCACCTTGCCGTTCTTCATGCCGCTGGTGCAGCGCTACGGCATCGATCCGGTGTGGTTCGGCGTTCTGTTCCTGATCTGCATGCAACTCGGCCTGTTGACGCCGCCGTTCGGCCTTCTGCTGTTCACGATGAAAGGCGTTGCGCCGCGCCACATCACCATGCAGGAAGTTTATGCCGCCGCCCTGCCCTATGTCGTTTTCGGGCTGGTCATACTGGTGCTGATCCTGCTCGTTCCGCCGATTGCCACCTGGTTGCCCGAGCTGATCAGCCGCTGAGAACGCCGTCCTTATCGGTCGCCCTGGGCCACGCCCATCCGGACGAACGCCTGGTTGCGCGGCAGGACGTCGCCGAGGCGCTCCACCAGTTCCCGGCAGAACACCAGCGAGAGCCGGCCGTCGTAGAACAGGGGTGCGCCGTCGATCACCGACCCGTCGAGGTAGGCGAAGCGCTCCGAGGAAACGAAATCGGGAAACGCCGGGATGCGACCGCCGCCAACGGTCGTGGTGGTCTCGGTGATGCCGCTCGCCTCTGCCGCCACGACTTCACGCGTCCATCCCAGGCCGCAGAAGAAGAAGTAGGCGCGGAAGCCGCCCTGGCGGTCGTCGATGTCGACCGGAACGAAATAATGGATGCCGGGCGCGAACTCCTCGATGACGTCCCTGACGCGCGAGCTGACGATACGGTCGAATTCCTCCCAGTTCTTGCGCGGGGTCGCCCACAGCCGGGCCTTGATCGGCGTCCTCCATGCGGAGGCGAGGTCCCCTCTCGCGTCGCACAGCACCGGGTCGCGGCGCAGAGCGGCGCGGGACAAATCCACCTTGGCGAGTCTCCGCCGAACGCCGCGATCCTCATAGCTGAGCAGCGCGTGCAGCGGCTTCTTGCCGCCGTAATAGGTGAGGTTCTGCACGCGGTAATAGAGCGGGCCGCGGTAATCGTCGGGAACCTGGCCGTTGATCCGCGGCGGGTTGGCGACCGACGGATCGATCGCCGTGGGCTTGATCATCCTGGCCTCCTGCGCGCTCCGCCCGCATCATGGCCGCGTCTCGGCCGCCGCCGGCCTCCACACCAGCAGCCGCCGCTCGATCATGGTGACGAAGGCGTCGATGACGATGACGAAGGCGGCAAGCACGAACATGCCGGCGAACACGCCGGCCACGTCGAATACGCCTTCGGCCTGCTGGATGATATAGCCCAGGCCGGCCGCCGAGCCGAGATATTCGCCCACCACGGCACCCACCACGGCAAAGCCGACGGAGGTATGCAGGGAGGAGAACATCCACGACAGCGCCGACGGCCAGTAGACGTGGCGCATCAGCTGCTGCTCGCTCATGCCCAGCATCCGGGCGTTGGCCAGGATGGTCGGGCTCACTTCCTTGACGCCCTGGTAGACGTTGAAAAAAACGATGAAGAACACCAGCGTCACGCCCAGCGCGACCTTCGACCAGATGCCGAGGCCCAGCCACAGCGCAAAGATCGGCGCCAGCACCACGCGCGGCAGCGCGTTGACCATCTTGACGTAGGGATCGAACACGGCGGCGATCAGCGGCTGGCGCGCGAACCAGAAGCCGACCAGCACGCCGCCGAGCGAGCCGATGACGAAGGCCAGCAGCGCCTCCACCAGGGTGATCCACAGGTGGCGCCAGATCGTGCCTTCGACGAACCATTTGACGATGCGCGCGGCGACGTCGCCCGGCGTGGAAAAGAAGAACGGCGGCAGCACGATCGCTCCGAACACCGGTACCGTGGTGAGCACGTGCCAGATCGCGATCGCCACCACGGCGACGAGCAGCTGCAGGATCAGGAGTGTCAGCCGCGACATCATCCCCCTCCCGTCCGCGCATAGCCCTTGAGCACCTCGTCCTTGAGCACCTGCCAGATCTCGCGGTGCAGGTCATGGAAGGCGCGCTCGAGCTTGACCTCGCCGATGTCGCGCGGCCGCTTCAGCGGCACCTGCCAGGCACCGATGATGCGCGCGGCCGGCCCGGCCGACATGATGACCACCCGGTCGGACAGCGCGATCGCCTCCTCCAGGTCGTGGGTGACGAAGATCACGGCCTTGCGGTCGGCGCTCCACAGGTCGAGCAGCAGGTTGCCCATGATCTGCCGCGTCTGCGCGTCGAGCGGCCCGAACGGCTCATCCATCAACAGGAGCTTCGGATCGCGGATCAGCACCTGGGCGAGTCCCACCCGCTTGCGCTGGCCGCCCGAGAGCATGTGCGGATAGCGGCTGGCGAAGCCGGCGAGCCCCACGCGTGTCAGCCATGATTCCGCCCGCGCCTTCGCCTCGGCCGCAGCCGTGCCGGCGATCTCGAGGCCGATCGCGACGTTGTCGAGCGCCGTCTTCCACGGGAACAGCGCCTCGGCCTGAAACAGATAGCCGGCGCTTCGGTTGAGGCCGACGAGCGGCCCGGCGGCGATCTCGACGCGCCCGGACGTCGGCGGGAACAGCCCGGCAGCCACATTGAGCAGGGTCGACTTTCCGCATCCGGTGGGACCGACGATGGCGACGAACTCGCCGTCGGCGATCGCGAGCGAGGCGTGCTCGACCGCCGTGTAGACGAGGTCGCCGCCCAGCCGGAATGCGATGGTCACGTCGTGCAGCGCAACCGCCGGCCTCCCGACCGACGCGGACGTCACGGCCGCGGTCTCGCGCATCGTCTCCATCGGATTCAATGTTTGTCGCATTTCCTACGCAAACCGGTATCCACTTTGCGGGGAAAGCTCTGTGGCCGGCCATGATGGCCTGTTCCGATGGCGCAAGGCCAGCGATGATTATCCCTTGATCAGGCCGGCATCGATCAGAAGCCGGTTGAACCGGCGCGCCTCGGCCCCGCCGGCGCAGCGGTAGAACACGCCCTTGCACCGCTCGAGAATTTTCTTCTGCTCGGCGAAGGACGGATCGAGCGAGAGGCCGGCGGCTTCCAGCACCACCAGGGGAAGATAGGGCGCGTCGAGCTTGTCGATCGCCAGCGACAGGTCGGCCGGCGCGAAGTTGACCGCATCGATGGCGTAGTAGGTGGTGAAATAGCTCGGATCGAAGGCCGCGATGCGCCGGCCGAGCTCGCCGTCGTCGAGGGTCGGATCGATGATGTGCTTGGCGAACAGCGGCTGGTGATCACCGAAGCGGACGATGAGGAAGCGCTCGTCGGGGAATTCCTGCGCCAGCCGCGCGCGGAACTGGGCATAGTCTTCCGCGCTCATGGCCTGGCGGCGCAGGTACTCGTCGACCTCGGGTGCATTGCCGGGATCGCGCCACTGCGGCAGCCGCTCGGGAGCGAAGCGGTAGCTCCAGGGAAAGTGGTTGGCCATGGTGTAGACGAAGAAGAACAGCGGCCCGTTGCCGCGCTCGCGCGCAATCAGGCGCGCGGTGGCGTCGAAATAGAAGCTGTCGGGCCGTACTTCCGCGGTTCCGAGATCGCGGGCGTCGAGGAAATGGTCGACGCCGATCGCAGTCTGGAAGGCGCGCGCGCCGAGGAAGGCGCCGAGCCAGGGATAGAGGCTGAAGGTCTTGTAGCCGCAGCGGCGCAGCGCCTGCGGCAGGCCGCGCTCGACGCGGCCGGCCGCCACCCGGGTGACGAATTCGGCGAAGCGCCCGTAGGAGCGGGCCGACAGGCCGGCCAGCACGTTGTACTCGGTGTACCAGGTCGGGCCGCCGGCGCCCTCAACGATGAAGGAACGCGTCCTGCCGTCGAACGACGCGAACCTGCGGGCATAGTCCGGCGGCACTTTGAGCCCGTGCACCATGCTGGCGTCGAAGCTCGATTCATCGAGGATCATGATGATGTGCGGAGCCTGCTCGGCCCGGCATTGGCCGACGGCCCCCGTGGTCAGGCGGTCTGCCGCCGAGCCGTCCGATTCGAGCAGTCCGCGCAGCATGAGCTCGGTGACGGCGACCGCGCCCGAGCGCGCGAATTTCGACACGTAGTTCTCGTTCCAGAACTCTTCCTCGCGGTCATGCGGCGCGGCGAACGACAAGGCCGTCAGCACGGCGAGGCAGGTGAAGCCCCCGAGCGCCGCGGTGCGGAAGCGCACGCGCAACGGGTCGAGCCACCACAACAGGCCGAAGACCGGGACCGCCAGCACCACCGCGACGCCGACCATCGATTTCAGACCGGGAAACACAGCCAGGAGAAAGCCGAGCGTGTCGTTGTCGATGATCATGACGTCGACGAAGTTCACGGTCATGAACAGGACGTCGTGCTTGAAGCGCGACAGCAGCACCAGCACCGCCGCGAGCGTCAGCGACAGCGCGGCGGCGATGGCCGGGCGGCGCAGCAAGGCGAGCCAGAAGCAGTTCACCAGGCCCCAGGCGAGCAGGAAGGCCGCCTTGCCCACCGCGGTGCTCTCCGACCAGGCCATGAGGGCGAACGCGGCCAGGTGCAGCCCGACGGTGGCGCCGGCGCACAGCGCAACCCAGCGGCTGGCCGTGAGGCGACCCTGCAAAACACCGCGAAAACGGGAAACAACGGGCGGCATGGAACACAAAAACAGCCGCCCCGGGCAGGTCCCCCGCCTGCCATACGCTCGGATGCGGACGCCCGTCATCAAACGGTAACAAAACCGTCATGGCAAGAGCGATTTTGCGCCCGCCCGCGTGATGTTCTGGGCCGCCTCCGTTCCAGGCAGGGCACAGACCTGGGTCGTTCCCGGCTGCGCATCGCGGCGCCGCATCCTAGGGCTGCCATCCCGGGCGAGCGCCGTAGGCGCGAGAGCCGGGACCCCATATGTGGACGGCCCCGACGGCATCGCTGTGCCATGCTGGCCGGTATGAATCGCGCCAACACAAGGAGGGCCGTCCACCCCAACATGTACCCCCGCCGAGCCTTGCTTCTCAATGCTGGGATACTTGGATCCCGGGTCTAGCCGCTTGCGCGGCTCACCCGGGATGACAGCCGAGTGGGTGGCGCCGCCGTGCCACTCCTCGGTATCAGACGCCGTGGATCAGTTCCGGCTCTTGTCGACCAGCGCCCGCTGTTTGATCCACGGCATCATGGCGCGCAGCTTCTCGCCGATCTCCTCGATCGGGTGCGCCGCCATCTTGGCGCGCATGGCCTTGAACGACGTCTGATTCACGCGGTTCTCCAGCATCCAGTCCTTGACGAATTTTCCCGACTGGATGTCGGTCAGGATGCGCTTCATCTCGGCGCGCGTCTCGTCGGTCACCACGCGCGGGCCGGACACGTACTCGCCGTATTCGGCCGTGTTGGACACGGAATAATTCATGGTCGCGATGCCGCCCTCGTAGATAAGGTCGACGATCAGCTTCACCTCGTGCACGCATTCGAAATACGCCATCTCGGGGGCATAGCCGGCCTCCACCAGAGTCTCGTAGCCGGCCTTCATCAGCTCCACCAGGCCGCCGCACAGCACCGACTGCTCGCCGAACAGGTCGGTCTCGCACTCCTCGCGGAACGTGGTCTCGATGATGCCGGCGCGGCCGCCGCCGATCGCGGCACCGTAGGACAGCGTGAGGTCATGGGCGTTGCCCGACACGTCGCGATGGATCGCCATCAGCACCGGCACGCCGGCGCCGCGCTGATACTCCGCCCGCACCGTGTGGCCGGGTCCCTTGGGGGCGATCATCATCACGTCGAGGTCGGCGCGCGGCTCGATCAGGTTGAAGTGGATGTTGAGCCCGTGGGCGAACATCAGCGCCCCGCCCTGCTTCATGTTGCCGTGGATGTGGTCGCGGTAGATGTCGGCCTGCAGTTCGTCGGGCGTGAGCATCATCATGATGTCCGCCCACTTGGCGGCTTCCGCCACTTCCATGACCTTGAGCTTCTCGCCTTCCGCCTTCTTCACGCCCTGCGAGCCCTTGCGCAAGGCCACCGCAACGTCCTTCACGCCGGAATCGCGCAGGTTGAGCGCATGGGCGTGGCCCTGGCTGCCATAGCCGATGATGGCGACCTTCTTGCCCTTGATCAGGTTCAGGTCGGCATCGCGGTCGTAGTAAACGCGCATGGTGTCGTCCCTCGTTCGGCCGGCCGGGTGGCGGCTCAAGCGCTGCCGGCCCTCATTGCCATGATGGAGATCGAAGGGCCCTTCCGGGCCGAGACATCGAGCGTGCTTCTAGGCGGCCCGACCGATGCCGACAAGCCCCGCGCTCGGCGAGCTTGGCCACGGCACCGCCTGACACGCATCACATCCCCTCCGGCCCGCGCGCGATCGCCACGATGCCGGTGCGCGACACCTCGACCAGGCCGAGCGGCAGCATGAGGACCACGAACTGATCGATCTTCGCGCTGCCGCCGGTGATCTCGAACACGAAGCTTTCGGTGCTGGCGTCGATGACGCGGGCGCGAAACGCGTCGGCCAGCCGCAGCGCTTCCACCCGCTGCTCGCCCTTGCCGCGCACCTTGACCATGGCGAGTTCGCGCTCGATCGCCGGCCCGGCGACCGTCATGTCGACCACGCGATGCACCGGAACCAGGCGGTCGAGCTGGTTCTTGATCTGCTCGATCACCATGGGCGTGCCGCGCGTCACGATGGTGATGCGCGACAGGTGCTTCTCGTGCTCGGTCTCCGACACGGTGAGCGACTCGATGTTGTAGCCGCGGCCGGAGAACAGGCCGATGACGCGGGCGAGCACGCCCGGCTCGTTGTCGACCAGGACCGAGAGCGTGTGCTGTTCGTTGGGTTCGGTCTTCATGAGCATATTCGGCTATCGCGGTTGCGGCGCTTGCGCGCGGGCTGGCGCGCCGGCCGGTGCACGGCTCGCATGACTGCAGACATCACACCATGACCTTGCCTTCCTCGGTGATGGCATCCTCCGGGCTGACGCCGGCATCGCCGAGCAGCATCTCGTTGTGGGCGCGGCCGGACGGAATCATCGGGAAGCAGTTCTCGTCCGGATCGACGATGCAATCGAGGATGACGGCCTTGGGCGTGTCGATCATCTCGCGGATCGCGTCATCGACGTCGGCCGGCTTGTCGCAGCGAATGCCGACGGCGTGATAGGCTTCCGCGAGCTTGACGAAATCGGGCAGCGAATGCATGTAGCTCTCGGCGTAGCGGCCGCCATGCAGCAGCTCCTGCCATTGCCGCACCATGCCCATGTACTGGTTGTTGACCACGAAGATCTTGATCGGCAGCCGGTACTGCGCGGCGGTCGACATCTCCTGCATGGTCATCAGCACCGAGGATTCGCCGGCGATGTCGATCACCAATGAATCGGGATGCGCCAGCTGCACGCCCACCGAAGCCGGCAGCCCATAGCCCATGGTGCCAAGCCCGCCCGACGTCATCCAGCGATTGGGCTCCTCGAAGCGGAAGAACTGCGCGGCCCACATCTGGTGCTGGCCGACCTCGGTGGTGATGTAGACGTCGCGGTCGCGGGTGAGCTCGTACAGCCGCTGGATCGCGTATTGCGGCTTGATGATGTCGTTTGAGCCGCGATAGGCGAGGCACTTCTGGCCCCGCCACTTGTCGATCTGCCGCCACCATTCGGCCAGCGCCTTCTTGTCCACCTGGGCGGACGAGGCGCGCCACAGCCGCACCAGATCCTCGAGCACGTGGGCGCAATCGCCGATGATGGGAAGATCGACCTTGACGTTCTTGTTGATCGACGACGGGTCGATGTCGATGTGGATCTTCTTCGAGCCGGGCGAGAACGCGTCGAGCCGCCCGGTGATCCGGTCGTCGAAACGCGCCCCGACACAGATCATCACGTCGCAGTCGTGCATCGACAGGTTCGCCTCCACGGTACCGTGCATGCCGAGCATGCCGAGCCATTGCGGATCCGACGCCGGGAAGGCGCCGAGGCCCATCAGGGTCGACGTGATGGGGAAGCCGGTGAGCTTGACCAGCTCGCGCAGGAGCTGGCTGGCGGCGCGGCCGGAATTGATCACCCCGCCGCCGGTATAGAACAGCGGCCGCTTGGCGCCGGCTATCACGTCGACCGCCGTCCTGACCTTGTCGAGGTCGCCCTTGAGCTTCGGCCGATAGCCCTTGTGCTGAAACTCGTTTGGCTTGGAGTAAGACCCCTTGGCGAACTGGATATCCTTGGGGATGTCGACGACGACGGGGCCGGGACGTCCACTCGCCGCGACGTAGAACGCCTCGTGCAGCACGCGCGGCAGGTCGTCGACATTCTTGACCAGGTAGTTGTGCTTGGTGCACGGGCGGGTGATGCCGACGGTGTCGCACTCCTGGAAGGCATCGTTGCCGATGAGGTGCGTCGGCACCTGGCCGGTGACGCACACGATCGGAATCGAATCCATCAGCGCGTCGGTCAGGCCGGTGACCGCGTTGGTCGCGCCGGGGCCGGAGGTGACCAGCACGCAGCCGACCTTGCCGGTCGAGCGGGCATAGCCTTCGGCTGCGTGCACGGCGCCCTGCTCGTGGCGGACCAGGATGTGGCGGACCTTCTCCTGCTTGAACAGTTCGTCGTAGATCGGCAGCACCGCGCCTCCGGGATAGCCGAAGAGGTGCTGGACACCCTGGTCGGCCAGGGCCTGGATCACCATCGCGGCGCCAGTCATCTCCCGTGCCATGTCAAAACTCCTGCTGTTCGCGTTTGCTCGTCGTTCCGGTAACAAAAAAGGCCCGCAAGGGCCTGTTGCAACGCGCCACCCTCGGCCGGCCCTACGGCCGGCGGCCCGGCGGCGCGGCAGCTACGATAACAAAATTGCGTTGCATGATCGTTACCCGCACGAACATTGCTGGCGGAAGATAGACACCGCAATGCAAAAGTCAAGCACGCGAAACGTACGCACTTCCCGTATTTACGTTGACGTAAACGTAAAACATGCCAGCTGGTCCGGCGCCAGCCAAGTCCATTCCGGCAGCTGGTGGCGAAACCAGGTGGCCTGGCGCTTGGCATAGTGCCGGGTGTCGCGCTTGCCCTGGGCCACGGCCTCGGTGAGCGCGATCTCGCCGGCGAGATAGCGCCTGAGCCACGGCACTCCATGCGCCTTCATGGCTGGGAGCAACGGATCGAGGCGGCGCGCGGCGAGCACCCTCACCTCCTCCAGCGCGCCTGCCTGCATCATGGTGTCGAAGCGCCGGTCGATCCGCCGGTAGAGTTCGTCGCGGGCGACGTCGAGAAAGATTTTTGTGGCGCGCTCCGGCGCGATCATCGGCTTCATGCCATCGCGGTGCCAGTCGGGCAGCGGGCGCCCGGTCGCCTCGATCACCTCAAGCGCCCGCACGATGCGCACGCCGTCGGCCGGCCGGATGCGCTCGGCCGAGGCCGTGTCACGCCGCGCCAGCGCGGCGTGCAGCGCGGCGGCGCCCTCGGCCGCGAGCCGCGCCCGCAGGGCGGCGCGAATGTCTTGCGGAATGGGCGGCACCGCGCTCAGGCCGTGCGTCAGCGCCTTGAAGTAGAGTCCGGTGCCGCCGGCGATGACTGGGATGCGGTCGGCTCGCCGGGCCTCGCCGAGCGCGGCCTGCGCATCGGTGAGCCAGCGCCCGACCGAATAATTGTCCGCCGCGTCCACATGGCCATAGAGGCGATGCGGCACTCGCGCCTCCTCCGGCGGCGACGGCCGCGCCGTGATGATGCGCAGGTCGCGATAGACCTGCATCGAATCGGCATTGATCACCACCCCGCCGAGCTTCTCGGCCAGCGTGAGCGCCAGCACGGACTTTCCGCTCGCCGTCGGTCCGGCGATCAGGATGGCATCGGGTCTGATCATGCGCGAGCTAGAGCCGGCGTTGCCGTGAAAATCAACCTGGCTTGGCTTGAGCCGCGTTGAGGGATGCCGCCGGGCGTTGTTGAACCGGCGCGCGGCGGCGACTAAACGAGATCTCCCATCCAGTCCTGGAGAGGCCGGTGACGCTCATAAAACCCTTCCGCGCCCTGCGTCCGGCCCCCGGCCGCGCCGCCGAGGTCCTGGCGCCGCCCTATGACGTGCTGTCGAGCGCCGAAGCGCGCCAGCGCGCCCGGGGCAAGCCGTGGAGCTTCCTCCACATTTCCAAGCCCGAGATCGATCTCGACGAGGCCATCGATCCGTATGACCGCGCCGTCTATGCCAAGGCGCACGAGAACATGGAGCGCATGGTCAAGGCCGGCGTGCTGATGCGCGACGCGCGGCCCTGCTACTACGTGTACCGCCTGACCTGGCGCGGCCATCAGCAGAGCGGGCTGGCCGTGGCCGCCTCGATTGCCGACTACGAGACCAACCGCATCCGCAAGCACGAGCTGACGACGCCGGTCAAGGAAGACGATCGCGTGCGCCAGATCGAGGCGGTGAACGCCCAGACCGGCCCGGTGATGACCGCGTATCCGGACGCGCCGGAAATCGACGCCATGCTGGGGCGCGCCAGCGCACGGACGCCCGACGTGGACGTCACCGCCGACGACGGCGTCCGCCATGAGATGTGGGTTATCGACGACGCCGCAACCATCGACGCGCTCACGCGCGCCTTCGATGCCCTGCCGGCGCTCTACATCGCGGACGGGCACCACCGGTCGGCCGCGGCCGCGCGCGTGGCCAAGGCACGCAACGGCGGCAGCGACGGTGCCGAGTCGCATCGCTACTTCCTGGCCGTGCTGTTTCCGCACCACGAGATGACGATCCTCGACTACAATCGCGTCATCCGCGACCTCAATGACCGGAGTCCCGAGGAGCTGATCCACGAGCTGGAGAAGCGCTTTGCCGTGACGGCGTCCGATCGGCCGGTGCGGCCGACGGCATCCGGCGAGTTCGGCATGTTTTTGGTCGGCCGCTGGTACGGCCTAAAACTGCAGCCCGAGCTGGTGCCGGCCAACGATCCGATCGGCCGGCTGCCGATCACGCTGCTGACCCGCAACGTGATCGAGCCTCTGTTCGGCATCACCGATCCGCGCACCGACAAGCGCATCGATTTCATCGGCGGTGCGCGCGGGCTCGAGGGGCTCGAGAAGCGCGTCACGTCGGGCGACATGGCGGTAGCCTTCGCGCTCTACCCGACGCAGATGAAGGATCTCATGGCGGTCGCGGATGCGCACGGGATCATGCCGCCGAAATCCACCTGGTTCGAGCCGAAGCTCGCCGACGGCATGGTGAACCACGTGCTGGATTGAAGGCACGCGAGCAGTGAGTCTGCTGCCATCCTTAGAGACGCGTGCTGCGCACGCTCCTCAGGAGAGGGCTGTGCAATCTCGGCGGTCCATTCCCCGAGGAGCCCGCCGAAGGCGGGCCTTTCGAAGGGTGCTGCTCCACGCGGAGCCGAAACCGCACTTCACTCTATTGCAGCGACAGCGCGACGAAGCGCAGTTCGCCTTCCGCGTTGGCCACGAGCAGGAGCGCCGATTTGCGGCCCTCCTTCTTCAGCGCGTCGATGCGCTTCTGCACGGCGTCGGCGTTGCTCACCGCCTCCTGCGCCACCTCGACGATGACGTCGCCCGGGCTCAGGCGCTTCTCGGCGGCGGCCGAGCCGCCTTCGACGCCGGTGATCACCACGCCCTTCACGCTGTCCTTGATCTTGTAGCGCTTG
>DATFWC010000215.1:0-2760 GCA_035259885.1 Xanthobacteraceae bacterium | reverse complement strand
GACTACCCCGGTTTCGACTATCCCGGCACCGCCTATGCGCCGACCTTCAGCATGACCACGGTGCCGCGCTGGTCGCACCGACGGTGGATGCGCGGGCAGCGGGCGGCAAACTGGCGCGCACTCCCGCCCCAGATAACCGCTCCTGCGGGGCGCAGCCCCGACCGCACGAGCGTGCGCGGAACCGCCACGACGCCACCGCCGTTCGTGCCGGTCGGGAGCTTTGGCGACACGCGGCCGACGGTCGGCAGCACGCCTTCCGATGCCTCGCTTCCGGCGCCGGCACGTGCCGCCGTCCCGCCACCCCCGGTTCCGCCGCTGCCCATCCCGTCAGGGCCGGCGGTCGAACGCCGCTAGCGGGCCCGCTCACTTGGCGCGCCCGAAGACCCGAGCGAAAATCGTGTCCACGTGCTTGAGGTGATAGGCCAGGTCGAAACAGGACTCGAGCTCGGATTGTGTAATCAGCCTGGTCACTTCCGGGTCGGCCTTCAACAGTGACAGGAAGTCGCCTTCACCGCGCCAGGCCTTCATGGCGTTGCGCTGCACCAGCCGATATGCGTCCTCGCGCGAGGCACCTTTCTGCGTCAGCGCGATGAGCACGCGCTGCGAATTCACGAGCCCGCCAAGCCGGTCGAGATTGCGCCGCATGTTCTCGGGATAGACGACCAGGTTTTCCATCACGCTGGCGAGCCGGGCCAGCGCGAAGTCGAGCGTAACCGTGGCGTCAGGCCCGATCATGCGCTCGACCGAGGAATGCGAGATATCGCGCTCATGCCACAGGGCGACGTTCTCCAGCGCCGGCGTCACATAGGCGCGCACCATGCGCGCCAAACCGGTGAGGTTCTCGCTCAGCACCGGATTGCGCTTGTGCGGCATGGCCGAGGAGCCCTTCTGGCCTTCGGAAAAGAACTCCTCGGCCTCCAGCACCTCGGTGCGCTGCAGATGGCGGATCTCGGTCGCCAGGCGCTCGACCGACGAGGCGATCACGCCCAGCGTGGCGAAATACATGGCGTGGCGGTCGCGCGGGATGACCTGGGTCGAGACCGGCTCGGGCACGAGCCCCATGGCCTTGGCGACATGCGCTTCCACCCGCGGATCGACCTGGGCGAAGGTTCCGACCGCCCCGGAGATGGCGCAGGTCGCCACCTCCTCGCGCGCGGCGGCGAGGCGGGCGCGGGCGCGCGTGAATTCCGCATAGGCAGAGGCGAGCTTGAGCCCGAATGTCGTGGGCTCGGCATGGATACCGTGCGACCGGCCGACCGTGGGCGTGAGCTTGTGCTCGAATGCGCGGCGCTCGAGCGCTGCCAGAAGCCGGTCGAGGTCGGCGGTCAGCACATCCGCCGCGCGCACGAGCTGCACGTTGAAGCAGGTGTCGAGCACGTCGGAGGAGGTCATGCCGGCGTGCACGAAGCGCGCGTCGGGACCCACGATCTCGCCCAGATGGGTGAGAAACGCGATGACATCGTGCTTGACCTCGCGCTCGATCGCGTCGATGCGGGCGATGTCGAAGGTGGCGTTGCGCCCCTTGTCCCAGATCGTCTTGGCCGCGCTCTTCGGGATGATGCCGAGTTCCGCCATGGCGTCGGCCGCATGCGCCTCGATCTCGAACCAGATGCGGAAGCGGGTCTGCGGGTCCCAGATGGCCGCCATTTCGGGCCGGCTATAACGCGGGATCATGGCGCGCCTCGGTGAACGGAGCTTCGCCTCTATCAGAGTTGAGCCGATTGCGGCAATGCGCCGGCCGTTCTCGCATTCTCGCGCTTGCCGCTTTCCCCCAGGATCGTCATAAGGCCGGCAGCGGCAGGAGGCCTCCATTCGCGGCAAGACCGTCGTCATGACCGGCGCCACGTCGGGAATCGGCCAGGTCGCGGCCGAACGGCTGGCGCAGATGGGCGCGCGCCTGGTGCTGGTCGCGCGCGACCGCGCGCGCGGCGAAGCGGAGCTTGCGCGCCTGTCCGCCTGCGGGCCCGGCACGGCCCACAGCATCCACTATGCCGATCTGGGCGACCTGGCGGCGATGAAGCGCGTCGGGGCCGAGATCGCGGCAGCAGAGCCGCGCATCGACGTGCTCGTCAACAATGCCGGCGGCCTGTTCGCTACGCGGCAAGTGACGCGCGACGGCCTGGAGCGGACCTTCGCCGTCAATCACATGGCCTATTTCGTGCTCACGCACCTGCTGCGCGACCGGCTCATCGCGGCGGCTCCGGCGCGCATCGTCAATACGGCCTCGGACGCTCACGTGCGCGAGAAGCTCGACTTCGACGACCTTCAGTTCGCGCATGGCTATCGGTTCCGCACCGCCTATGGCCGTTCCAAGCTGGCCAATATTCTGTTCACCCGCGAGCTTGCGCGCCGGCTCGCCGGTACCGGCGTCACCGCCAATTGCCTGCATCCGGGATTCGTCGCCACCGGTCTCGGCCAGCGCGACAATCGCTGGCTCGGGCTTCTGGTGCGCGTGGCCATGCTGTTGCGCGCCGAGCCGGCGGACAAAGGCGCGGAGACGATTGTCTACCTCGCGAGTTCGCCCGAGGTGGCCGGCGTGACGGGAGAGTATTTTTATGAATGCCGGCCGGCCGTCACCAGCGCCGAGGCGCGGAGTGACGACGACGCCACGCGCCTGTGGCGCGAAAGCGAACGGCTCGCCGGCCTCGCGTAGCGGCTTCAACCTCTGGTACTACAGTCCGCGATTTTAGCGGCGAGGTGCGACACATCGTTACCTGACATTTACGTTTCGTTCGTAACAACGGCGGACGCCATCGGTAA
>DATFWC010000214.1:0-3152 GCA_035259885.1 Xanthobacteraceae bacterium | reverse complement strand
CGGGTTCACACCAGAATTGTAACCGGCCACCTATGCGCTACCGGTTGATCCACGCCAGCACGATGCCCAACAGCACGATCGTGATGGTATCGAGCACGATCTGCTTAATGGTGAGGTCGAGCGGAAACTGCGACACCACATGGTAGATGAGATAGGTAGGCACCGCTGTCAGGAACGCGATTGCCAGGCCATAGCGCGCACCCTGCGCCAGCCAGGGCTTGTCTTCCTTGCCCTTGAGGTAGATCCAGGTGAAGGCCAGTGCCCAGGAGATATAGGCCAGCACCATCAACGGCATTTTCGCCTGCGCGTCGGCCGGCGGCCGCATGACGCTGGGCAGCTGCGCATAATCGCCATGGAGCAGCACGCCATGCACGAAGAAGCCGAGTCCCATGCCCAGGACGAACATGACGGCTGCCGAAATGGCGAATTTCCGATTCATCGCGTCCTCCTGATTGCGGCTGCGGCTCAATAGATCAGCGGGATGAGGGCCGGCACTTCGGCGGAGTAGCGTGCATATTGCTCGGGAAAGATCTCGCACATGAGGCGCTCCTCGATGCTGATCTTGCGCAGGATCCCGCCCGTGAACAGGACGAGCGCGACCAAGCCGCGCCATTGGCCGAGCGTGACGGCGGTGCCGAGGATCGCCGTGAGCAGCCCGGTGTAGATCGGGTGGCGGACAATGCGATACGGGCCGGTGCGGATGAGCTCGTGCCCCTGCATCAGCGTGACGGTGCCGCTCCAGTTGTGTCCCAGGTGATGCCGTGCCCAGGCCGAGAAGGCGAGACCGGCAGCGAGCAGGGTCGCGCCCGTCCAGTAGGCAGCCGGGCCTTGCGGCAAGAAGCGCTCGGACAGCCAGCCCAGCGGGACGTGCTGCGCCGCCAGCAGGACCGCGCCGACGAGCAGCGGCACCAGATAGCTGGCGCGCGACAGGGACGATTCTCTGCGCTGGACGGCCTTGCCGTTACGGGCCGCCACGACCCAGTAGGCAAGCCAAGCCAGCCAGAGCCCGGCGATCAAGGCGCGATAGGTCCAGTCGGGCATGCGCGTGGTCTCCGCGCTGCATCGTTTTTACACCAGCATCGTAACCGGGCGCTCGACAAAACCCTTGAAGGCGCCGAGAAGCTCGGCGCCGAGCGCGCCGTCGACCACGCGGTGGTCGCACGCCAGCGTCACCGTCATCTGGCTGACGAAGCGCACGCCGCCGTCCTCGCTTTCCGCCGGCCGGCGTTGCGCCGCGCCCACCGCGAGGATGGTCGCGTGCGGCGGGTTGATGACGGCGGAAAATTCGCGGATGCCGTACATGCCGAGATTGGAGATCGCGGCCGCGCCGCCCTGATACTCCTGCGGCTTGAGCTTCCGCTCGCGCGCGCGGGCGGAAAGATCTCTCATCTCGGCCGCGATCGCGCTCAGCGACTTCGCCTCCGCCTGGCGGATGATGGGCGTGATGAGGCCGCCGTCGAGCGCCACTGCAATGCCGATGTCGGACTGCCTGAAGCGCAGGATGCGGTCCTCGGCCCACACCGCATTGGCCGCCGGCACCCGCTGCAGCGCCAGCGCCAGCGCCTTGATGACGAAATCGTTGACCGAAAGCTTTGCGCCCTCGGGCGCCGCCGCATTTGCCTCCGCGCGCAGCGCCAGCAGCCTGTCGAGCTCGACGTCCAGCGTCAGGTGGAAGTGCGGGATCGTCTGGACGGCCTCGGTGAGCCGCGCCGCGATGGTGCGGCGCATGTTGTCGAGCGGTACCTCCTCGTAGGGCGTGTCGCCATAGAGCGCCTTGATCTGGTCGGCTCCGGCGCGGCGCGCCGCCATCGGCGCCGTGGTCGCGGGCGCTGCCGCGCCTGCGGCCGCCCGCACGTCGCCGGCGACGATGCGCCCGTGCGGCCCCGAGCCTTTGATGCGCGACAGGTCGATGCCGGCCTCGCTCGCCAGCCGCCGCGCCAGCGGCGTAGTCGCGGTGCCGGTGGCCAGCCGCGCCGGGCCAAAATTGCGGGGCGGGGTGCGTACTTCGCGGAACGGATCCAGAGTTGCGCGCGGCGCCGGCTGTGCTTGCGTGGCGGCAGCGGACGTCGAGATGGTTTGCGCCGCGATCGTCGCCTTCGGCGGCGCACCGGTGGCGGCGGGCTGTGAGTTCGCGCCCCTCTGCGGCGCCGCGACGGCACCAGCCTTGTCGGCGATCACCGCCACGATGGCGCCCACCGGGGCGACCTCGCCGGCCGCCACGCGGATTTCCGCAAGCACACCGGACGTGATGGACGGCACTTCCATCGACACCTTGTCGGTCTCGATCTCGAACAGGTTATCGCCCGGCTTGACCGCATCGCCGACCGCCTTGAACCAGGTCGAGATCTTGCCTTCCGCCACGGTCTCGCCGAGTTGCGGCATGAGCACATCCATCACGCCGCTCCTTCGAACGCGGTTTTTCCGTCGTCATCCCGGCCGAGCGCCGAAGGCGCGAGAGCCGGGATCCAAGTACCCCGGCCAAGCCGATGTCCTGATGCCGGGGTACTTGGATCCCGGATCGGCTCGCTGATGCTCGCCGTCCGGGATGACAACGGAGAGGCTTGGCAAATTAGGACCAACGTCATGCGCCGCGTTTCCCTCACCACGTCAGCGAGATGTACTGCGTCTCGAGAAACTCCATCAGCCCCTCGTGCGCGCCTTCGCGGCCGATGCCGCTCTGCTTCATGCCGCCGAACGGCGCCGCCGGATCGGACACGAGCCCGCGGTTGAGTCCGATCATGCCGAAGTCGAGCTTTTCCGAGACGCGTATGCCGCGGCTCACGTCGCGCGTGTACACGTAGGCGACCAGGCCGTATTCGGTGTCATTGGCGCGCTTGATCACTTCGTCTTCGGAGGAAAAGCTCTGGATCGAGGCGACCGGCCCAAAAATCTCCTCACGCAGCATGGCGGCGTCGTCCGGCACATCGCTCAGCACGGTGGCCGGATAGAAGTAGCCCTTGCCGCCCGGCGCCTTGCCGCCGGTGAGCACCTTTGCGCCTTTCTTCACCGCATCGTCGACCAGGCTCACCACCTTGTCGCGGCCTTCGGCATTGACCAGCGGCCCGAGCGTGACGCCGTCGTCCAGGCCATTGCCCATCTTCAGCGAGGCCATCTTCTTGGTCAGCTTGTCGGCAAAGGCGTCGTACACCTTG
>DATFWC010000213.1:0-22562 GCA_035259885.1 Xanthobacteraceae bacterium | reverse complement strand
ATGCGGAACACGTTGGGCTTCTGCCGCTCGACGTCGACCGCACCCATGTAGACGACGCATTGCAGACCGAAGCGCGCGCACAGGGTGGCGGTGGCGACGCCATGCTGGCCGGCGCCGGTCTCGGCGATGACGCGCGGCTTGCCCATGCGCCGCGCCAGAAGGATCTGGCCGAGCACGTTGTTCACCTTGTGCGCGCCGGTGTGGTTGAGTTCGTCGCGCTTGAAGTAGATCTTGGCGCCGGTGCGGCCGGCGCCGGCGGCTCTGCGGCAATGCTCGGTCATTCGCTCGGCGAAATAGAGCGGCGACGGCCGGCCGACGTAATGCGTGAGGTAGCCGTCCATCTCCCGGCGGAACGCCGGATCGGCCTTGGCCTCGGCGTACGCCTTCTCCAGCGCGAGAATCAGCGGCATCAGCGTCTCGGCGACGAAGCGGCCGCCATAGAGGCCGAAATGGCCGCGCTCGTCCGGTCCGGCGCGGAACGTGTTCGGCTGCTGAATGGTCATGCGGGGCTCGTGATGTCTTGCGGCGTCGCGGCGCGCACGGTGCGGATGAACGCCACGATCTTGTCCGGGTCCTTCACGCCCGGCGTGCGCTCCACGCCGGAGGACACGTCGACGCCGCCGGCGCGCGTCATGGCAATCGCCTCGGCGACGTTGCCGGCGTCGAGGCCGCCTGAAAGCATGAACGGAATGCGGCGGTCAACGTCGCGCAGCAGCCGCCAGTCGAACGGCTTGCCCAGGCCTCCCGGCCGCGTGGCGGCGCGCGGCGCGCGGGCGTCGAAAATGATCGTGTCGGCAACGTCCGCGTAGGCCGGCACCGCCGCGAGATCGGCGACGGTCTCGACGGGAATCGCCTTCATGACCGGACGCCGATGGCGGCGCTTGAGCTCGGTGACGCGGGCGGGGGATTCCTTGCCGTGGAGCTGCAGCATGTCGGGCTGCAGCGCTTCGACGACGGCGGCAAGCGTCGCATCGTCGGCGTCGACGCTGAGCGCGACCTTTCCGGCGCGGCCCTTGACGCGCGCGCCCAGCATGCGCGCCACGTCCAGCCCGAGGTGGCGCGGCGAGGGCGGGAAGAACACGAAGCCGACGAGGTCGGCTCCCGCCGCCAGCGCCGCGTCGAGCGCGTCGGGCGTGCCAAGGCCGCAAATCTTGACCAGGACGGGCATCAGGCGGTTCCACACGTGTCGGCGGGTTCTAGCCCGCCCGCCCGCCTTTGTCTGCCCTCGCTCCAGGACTCCGTCGGCGTCAGGTGAGGACAGGGCCGCGGGCGCCGAGCATGGTCCGGCCGAATTTCCGGGCCGCCATCGGCTTGTGGAACAGGAAGCCTTGCACGAGGCTGAAGCCCATCTCCTGGACGGCCTCGAAGTCCTCCCGCGTTTCCACACCTTCCGCCACGGTGCTGGCGCCGAGGCGCTTGGCCAGGTCGAGGACCGTGCGGCAGGCTGCGCGCTTGAGGCGGTCGTTGGCGCAGCCGTTGACGAAGGCCCGGTCCACCTTGAGCTCGATGAAGGGAACGTCGTCCAGTTCGCTCAGCAGCGGCCATTCGGCCCCGAGATCGTCGATCGAAATCCCGATGTTGTAGAACCGGAGCTGCCGGGCGATTTTTTTGGCCAGCCCGAGATTGCGGCTCACCTCGGCGCCGTTGATCTCGATGATCAGGCCGTCGAAGGCCGGGTGATCGGGAAGCTGCCGGCGCAGGCGGTCAACCGACTCCGGGTCTTCCAGGACGGCAACCGGCAGATTGATCGCCAGCCGGATCGGCCTGTACTCGGTGGCAAAATACATCCAGTCGGCCATCGCCCGCGTGACGACGAAGTCCGACAGCGCGTGAAAGTGCGGATCGCCGGCGCCAGGGATGAAATAGGCCGGCGGCACGACGCCCCAGTTCGGGTGACGCAGGCGGATCAGCGCCTCGGCGCCCGACAGCAGCAGCGTGTGCGCATCGACCTTGGCCTGGTACCAGAGATCGAGCCAGCCGGCGTCCACGGCCTCGGCGACGTCGACCGGCGGGCTCGGCGGCTCGTCGCCGGGCATCAGCGCCGCGACGCGGCTGTTCAGCTCGTCGCTGCGATACGGCGTGCCGAGAGCCGGCAGCATGGCCAGGCCCAGGTTCTCGCCCAGGTCCTGGATGGCCGTCAGCATCGGCGAGCCGCGGCCGCCGACCACCAGCACCTTGCCGCCAAAACCCTCCTCGGCAAGGCCCTGGAGTGCCTCGACGACGTCGGGACCGAGGCCGAGCACGACAATGTCCGGCGGCACCGCGCAATAGGCCTGGTACAGGCCGTCGGCATCGGCGCATTCATGCGTGATGAAGCCGAGTTCCTCGAGCGCCTCGCTGAGGAATCTTCGGATGTGACGTTTGCGGTCGACGATACAGACCTGCGGCGCCACCCTGCGGCGACCGAACGTCGACCGCTTGTCGAGTGCAAGCGGGTGTTCGCTCATGGCAAGCATCTCCCCCCGGAGTTGCCGCAACGTAAGCTTGGATCGTCAGCTATATCACCCGCTGATCCTGGAGCCGGCTAAATCGGCCTGTAGTATTAACGAATTGCATTTTAGTAGAGTTGGCGACTGTCGCTTTGATTACAAAAGACAATTCGAACTATATTCCTGCAACGACTTGTGAAATCACGTTTTTTGCGGTTCGCGCTGCAATGTGGCCCACACCAGCATCGCGGCGGCCAGATCCTCGACCGCTGTCCCCACCGACTTGAACACGGTGATGTGATCTTTCGACGTCCGGCCTTTGACCCTGCGGCCGCACAGGTCGAACAGGTCGCCGCGGATATCGGCTTGGCTGATCACGCGGCGTTTGAGCGGAATCACGATGTCGCCGGCCTCGCGACCGGCGCCGGCGCGGGTATCGACGTAGAGGCGGGCGCGCTTGACGGCCTGGTCGTCGACCTCGCGCATGGTCGGCGTGAAACCGCCGACGAGATCGACGTGGGTCCCCTTCTTCAACCATGCGCCCTTGATCAGCGGCTCGCGCGACAGTGTCGCGCACGAGACGATGTCGGCGTCGCGAACGGCGGCTTCGAGGTCGTCCGCCACCGTCGCCTCGATGCCGCCCACTGCCAGGCCGAAGGCGAGCGCGACCGCCCGGCTGCGCGTCCGGTTCCACAAGGTCACGCGCCGGATCGGGCGCACCGCCGCGTGCGCCCGTACCAGGTGCGAAGCCAGGGCGCCGGCCCCGACCATCACCAGGTGCGCCGCATCGGCGCGGGCGAGATAGCGGGAAGCGAGCGCGGAGGCCGCGCCAGTGCGCCACGCCGTCAACGCGCGCCCGTCCATCACGGCCAGCGCCTCTCCGGTCTCGGCCGACGCCAGCAGGTAGCTGCCGTACACCGAAGGCCGGTCGAGCCTGGCGTTGTCGGGAAACACCGTCACGATCTTGCATCCCAGGAACTTTTCGGGCGCATCGGCGCCCGTCCACGCCGGCATCAGCAGCAGGGTGGCGTCGGCGCCGGGTCGGGCGATGGTATGGTGATGGCGCGGCGGCACCTCGATGTCGGCGCGGAAGGCGTGGTCGAGCGCGTCGATGAGGGCCGGATAGGTCAGCGTGGAATCGATCTCCTCGGCGCTGACGTTACGCAAGGCTGCGCCGTCACGCCGCCGGTGGCCGGCGATAGGCGATGACGGATCGCTCGCCGGGCTCGGTTGCCGCCAGCCGCTCCTTCAGACCGAGATTCTCGGCGCGCAGCGCGTGCGCCTCCGCCCGCGCGGCCCGCGCGGCTCGCGCCGTCCGCCGCCATTTGCCCTGTTTCAGCCAGGCGGCGGCGCCGCCGATGATGGCGCCGACAATGACCGCGCCGAGGATGATCAGGAACAGCGGCTGGGTCAGGGCGAGCGCCGGCGGCTCGGCCAGGAACGGATCGAGCGAGAGCGTCACCGTCTGGCGGTTGGCCATCGCCAGCAGCACCATGACGAGCGCCAGCGGGACGAGGATGAGCGCAGCGACCAGTTTGCGAATCATGGGGCTGCCGGTTGTCCGCGGCGCCGAAGCAGCGCTCAATCGTCGCGGTTCAGGCGCTCGCGCATTTCCTTGCCGGTCTTGAAGAACGGCACGGCTTTCTTGTCGACCGAGACGCGCGCGCCGGTGCGCGGGTTGCGGCCTTCGCGCGCCGGCCGTTTCTTGACCGAGAACGCCCCGAAGCCGCGCAGCTCGACGCGGTCGCCCCGCGACAAGGCAGTCGTGATCTCGCCCAGGATGGCGTTGACGATATTCTCGACATCCCGTTGATAAAGGTGCGGATTCTGCGTTGCGATCCGCTGAACGAGCTCGGATTTGATCATTGTGGCCGCCCACTCGCCGTGTGGCGACCGGGATGGTTTCCAGGCCCCGTTGCCGAGAACGCCATTCATCCGGTCAGTCCGGAACGGAAGGGTGCCAAAGGGCTAAGAGGCCGTCAAGGTTGAGTTTTTCGATCGCCTGGACCGCCCCCGAGTCCTCGATGCGCTGGGCCAGCGAGCGCAATCCGACGGCGTCCAGCACGGCAGCCGTCCCCAGATGGATGAAATCGAGGTCGGAAAAGCGCGGCCTGAGGCGCCAGTCCCGCACCGGCCATTTCGGATCGATATTCTTCTCCTTGGCGAGCCAGGCAACCGCCGTGTCCTCGCCGCCGAGTTCGTCGACCAGCTTCAGCGCCAGGGCTTGGCGGCCGGTGAAGACACGCCCGTCGGCCACCTGCTCGAGGCCGGCGTCGTCGAGCTGGCGGCGGTCCTTCACCAACCCGCGGAACCAGGCATAGGAATCCTTGACGATGGCCTCGAGGGCGGCGCGCGCCTCCGGGCTGGTGGGCTCGAACCCGTTGGGGGCCGCCTTGAGCGGCGAGGATTTCACTTCCTCGACCTTGACCCCCACGTTTTTGAGCAGGTCGGTGAAATTGGGGTACTGGAACAGGACGCCGACGGAGCCGACCAGGCCAGCACTGCGGGCCACGACATGATCGGCCGACAGGGCCGCAATATAGCCGCCCGAGGCCGCCAGCCCGTCGACCACCACCACCATCGGTTTGCTGCCGGCGACCGCCCGCAGCGAATCGTACAATTGCTCGGCGCCCGCCGCGGTGCCGCCGGGGCTGTCGATGTGCACGATCACGGCCCTCGCCTGCGACTTGGCCAGCCGCTCGAGCGCTTCCGTGCGTTCCTGATCGTTGCGGATGATCCCGCGAATCGCCACGCGGGCGATGTAGGTCCCGGTGGCTTCGCTCAGGCCAAGGCCGGAACGGGACAGGCGCGAGGTCACCGCCACTACCGCCACGATCGCCACCAGGACCGCGAGGATGCGCCAGAACGTGAGCTTGCGCCGCATGCGGCGGCGATCGACGATGTAGTCAGCGTCGAGCGACATGGCTGGCCATCTCCATGGATTCGGTTGGTCGGACAATGTGGGTGCGGCGCGCCATGGTCAATGACACGCCGCCCGCAGGATCAGCACAGAGGCCGCGCGCGCCGGCGCGCGCACCTCATTTCTCCTCTTCCTTGTCCGGCTTCTCGGTTGCGCGCTTGAGCGCGGCGCCGAGAATGTCGCCGAGCGATGCGCCGGAATCGGCCGTGCCGTACTGCGCGATTGCTTCCTTCTCCTCCGCCACTTCCAGCGCCTTGATCGACACCGCCACCTTTCGCGCACGACGATCGAATTGCGTCACGCGGGCATCGACCTTCTGGCCGACGGCGAAGCGCTCTGGCCGCTGCTCGGAGCGGTCGCGGGCAAGCTCGGAACGCTTGATGAAGGCGGTGAGGTCGGTGCCGACGATCTTCACGTCGATGCCGGTCTCCTTCACCTCGGTGACCTCGGAGGTGACGATCGCGCCCTTCTTGAGGTCGCCGGCGGCGCCGGCCTCGGCGAAGGGGTCGCCCTCGAGCTGCTTGATGCCGAGCGAGATGCGCTCCTTCTCGACGTCGACGTCGAGCACCTGGGCGCGCACCATGTCGCCCTTCTTGTACTCGTCGATGACTTGCTCGCCCGGGCGTTTCCAGTCGAGGTCCGACAGGTGCACCATGCCGTCGACGTCGCCGTCGAGGCCGAGGAACAGGCCGAACTCGGTCTTGTTCTTGACCTCGCCCTCGACCACGCTGCCGGACGGATGCTTCTCGAGAAACACCTCCCACGGATTGCGCATGGTCTGCTTGAGGCCGAGCGAGATGCGGCGCTTGACCGGATCGACCTCGAGCACCTGCACCTCCACCTCCTGCGAGGTCGAGACGATCTTGCCGGGATGCACGTTCTTCTTGGTCCACGACATTTCGGAGACGTGGATGAGGCCCTCGATGCCTGGCTCGAGCTCGACGAAGGCGCCGTAGTCGGTGATGTTGGTGACGCGGCCCTTGAAGCGCGCGCCCACCGGGAACTTGGCCTCGATGCCCTGCCACGGATCGGCGAGGAGCTGCTTCATGCCAAGCGAGATGCGGTGGGTCTCGTGGTTTATCTTGATGATCTTGACCTTCACCTGCTGGCCGATGTTGAGCACCTCTGACGGGTGATTGACGCGCCGCCAGGCAATGTCGGTGACGTGCAGGAGGCCGTCGATGCCGCCGAGGTCGACAAAGGCGCCGTAGTCCGTGATGTTCTTGACCACGCCGTCGATGACCTGACCCTCTTCGAGATTCTGCACCAGCTCCTGGCGCTGCTCGGCGCGCGTCTCTTCCAGCACGGTGCGGCGCGAGACCACGATGTTGCCGCGGCGCCGGTCCATCTTCAGGATCTGGAACGGCTGCGGCACGTTCATCAGCGGCGTCACGTCGCGGATCGGGCGGATGTCCACCTGGCTGCGCGG
This sequence comes from Xanthobacteraceae bacterium, assembly GCA_035259885.1. Lineage (GTDB taxonomy): Bacteria > Pseudomonadota > Alphaproteobacteria > Rhizobiales > Xanthobacteraceae > DATFWC01. The sequence goes on along the minus strand of DATFWC010000213.1, from coordinate 15,784 downwards.
CAGGAACGCGACGGCGCCGTCGAGGTCGACCGTGAAGCCGCCCTTGACCTGGTTGAAGATGACGCCCGAAACCTTCTCGTTCGCCTGGAACGCCTTTTCGAGCTTGCCCCAGCTCTCCTCGCGCCGCGCCTTGTCGCGCGACAGCACGGCCTCGCCGAGCGCGTTCTCCACCCTCTCGAGGTAGACCTCGACGGTATCGCCGATCTTCAGGTCGGGGGCGCGTCCGGGTCCGGCGAATTCGCGCAGCGACACCCGTCCTTCGGTCTTCAGGCCGACGTCGATGACGGCGACATCCTTTTCAATGCCGACCACGGTTCCCTTGACGACGGATCCTTCGTGCAGGTTGCCGTGATCGAACGATTCCTCGAGCAGCTTGGCAAAATCCTCGCGCGACGGCGCGGCAGCTTGTGCGGTAGCGGTGGCCATGGAATCTCCTGACGGGACGACCGGCGGCTGGTGTTGCGTCTCTTCCGTTCGGGCCGAAGGCCCCGCGACCTTCGACTGCCGCAGGACGTTTTGTCCGGCGGGCCGGCCCGATCAACCGAACGGTCGGGACGATGTTTTCTGCCGGGCTGTCGCGGCTTCACGGCTGCAACGCGGGCAAGCCTTCGAAAAGCACCCGGAGGCCTTACGCCAGGGGCCTGAAAGCCCCTAACCCGCTCGTGCAGCCTCAACGATGTCGATGGCAGCCCGGACCGCGGCGTCTATATCCAAATGCGTGGTATCGAGCAAGTGCGCATCGGCGGCGGGTTTGAGGGGGGCCACGGCGCGGCTCTTGTCGCGCTCGTCGCGGCGCAGGATATCGGCCAGGATCGTCGCCTCGTCCACCGTCACACCGTCGGCCTTGAGCGCGGCGACGCGCCTTTGCGCCCGCACTTCGGGGGCCGCATCGACGAAGATCTTCACGTCCGCCTGGGGGCAGATGACGGTGCCGATGTCGCGACCGTCGAGCACGGCACCGGGCGCGGTCGCTGCGAACCGGCGCTGCAGGTCGACCAGCGCGGCGCGCACCCCCGGCATCGCTGACACGATGGAGGCGGGCTCCGCCATCCCGCGCGCCTTGAGCGTCGCCTCGCGCAGCCGCGAGGTGTCGAGCCCCTTCGCGGCGGCCACCGCGCGCGCCTCGTCCTCGAGCGCGACGCCGGCGTCCATCAGGGATTTCGCCACCGCCCGGTAGAGCAGCCCGGTGTCGAGATGGCGCAGGCCGAAATGCGCAGCCAGGCGCTTGGCCAGGGTGCCCTTGCCGGACGCGGCCGGTCCATCGATGGCGATGATCATGCGATGTTCGCGCCGAGGGACTGCATCAGGCCGACGAAGCCGGGAAAGCTCGTGGCGATGAAGGCGGCATCGTCGATTCCGACCGGCTGCTCGCTGGCAAGGCCCATGACCAGCGCCGCCATGGCGATGCGATGATCCATATGGGTCACGACCTGGCCGCCGCCGGCGATACGGCCCTTGCCGGCCACGATCAGGTCGTCGCCGTGGATCTCCACCTCGGCGCCGTTGTTGCGCAGCATGTCGGCGGTGGCGGCGAGCCGATCGGATTCCTTGACCCTGAGTTCCTTCAGGCCGCGCATCCGCGTGATACCGCTGGCATTGGCGGCCGCCACCGCCAGGACCGGATATTCGTCGATCATGGTCGGGGCGCGTTCTGCCGGCACGTCGACCCCGGTCAGCCCCGATGCGCGCACGCGCAGGTCGGCGACCTCTTCGCCGCCTTCGTGGCGGACCGCGAGCGTGTCGATGGCCGCGCCCATCTCGCCGAGCGTCGTCATCAGGCCGGTGCGCAGCGGATTGGTCATGACGCCTTCCAGGATCACGTCCGAGCCGGGCGTGATCAGCGCGGCCACCAGCGGAAAGGCGGCCGAGGAGGGGTCGGCCGGCACCATGACGTCGGCTGGGTTCAGTTCCGGCTGGCCGGTGAGCGTGATGCGCCGGCCGTGCGTGCCGTGCGGCTCCGTCCGCACGTCGGCGCCGAAATGCGCGAGCATGCGCTCGGTGTGGTCGCGCGTGGCCTCGTTCTCGATCACGGTGGTTTCGCCCGGCGCCGCCAGGCCGGCCAGCAGCACCGCCGATTTCAACTGCGCCGAGGCGACCGGCGGCTCGTAGACGATCGGCAGCGGATCGCGCGCCCCGGCGAGCGTCAGCGGCAGGCGGCCGCCTTCCGCCATGGCCACCGGCCTGGCGCCGATCCGCTCGAGCGGATCGAGCACGCGCCGCATCGGACGCTTGCGCAGGCTGGCGTCGCCGTCGAACGTCGTCGTGATCGGACAGCCGCCGGCGGCGCCCATGACCAGCCGGCAACCGGTACCGGAGTTGCCGAAGTCGAGGGGCCCGGCCGGCGCGGCGAAGCCGCCAACCCCAACACCGCCGATCGACCACGTGCCGTCGCGGTTGCGGGTGACGGTCGCGCCGAGCGCGCGCATGGCCTTGGCCGTGTTGATCACGTCCTCGCCTTCGAGAAGCCCGGAAATGCGCGTCTCGCCCACTGCCAGGGCGCCGAGGATCAGGGCGCGATGCGAGATCGATTTGTCGCCCGGGACGCGGACGCGGCCCCGGAGGGGCTGGCCGCGGCGGGCCGTGGCGGGTGACAGCACGGTATGGTTCACGGCATCGGTCCGATCGAAGGGGCGCCCGCATGGCGCGCCGGGCCCGGGGAGGTTTAGAACATTTTGCGGCAAAAACCTGCCCCGGATTTGATCGTGCTGGAGGCCGGTTTTGCCGCCGGAAATGCCAGTAGTATCCGCTATTGACACTCGCGTTGCGAGTCGCCAAGTGATTTGCCGCTTCCAATAAAGGATTCCGACCGTGGCAAAGCCCGAGCTTGGCACTAAACGCGTTTGTCCCGTCACGGGCCGAAAGTTCTATGATCTCAACAAGGACCCGGTGATCTCGCCCTATACCGGCCAGATCGTGCCGATCGAGACGACAGCGCCGCGCGGCCGCGCCGAGGCAGCGCGCGCAGCGGTTGTCGAAGAGGCCGAGGTGCCGGAGGCGGCGGAGGCCGAATTCGTTTCCCTGGAAGAGGCGGATGCCGAGGCCCAGGGCGGCGGTGCCAAGGTGCCGGCGGGCGAGGCCGAAGAGGAGGTCGAAGTCGACGACGAGAGCCTGGACGATGCCGCCTTCATCGTTCCCGAGGAGGAGGAGGACGAGGACGTCACCGACATCATCGGGGGCGACATCGAGGACGAGGAGGAATCTTGAGGCTTGCGGCTCAGGGGGGCAGTCATCACCGGGATTTGCCTTGGTGCCGATGACTGTCTACTGATTGCCGATTCCCCGGAGGGGCCATAGCTCAGTTGGGAGAGCGCTTGAATGGCATTCAAGAGGTCGGGGGTTCGACTCCCCCTGGCTCCACCAGCCTTCCTCCGCGGCGGATTTGCCTCAAATTTTGTCTCGTGATGTGCGGTTGATCGGGGCTTGGCCGCCCCCGCGAGGATGCTATTGAGCCACATGGTCAGCGTGGCGGGAGGAGACATGGGGGAATTCCAGCCGAAAAAAATCCTGGTCATGGGGCTTCCGGGTGCGGGCAAGACCACGCTCGCCACCACCCTGGCGCCGCGCCTGAACGCCGTCTGGTTCAACGCCGACGCGGTGCGCGAGAACATCAACCGGGACCTGACCTTCGCCCATGCCGACCGCGTCGAGCATGCGCGCCGCATGGGCTGGCTGTGTGATCGCGTCGTCGACGCCGGGACCTACGCGATCGCCGACTTCGTCTGCCCGACCGAGGAGACGCGGGCCGCCTTCGGCGACGCCTTCATCGTCTGGCTCGATCGCATCCAGGAGAGCCGCTTCGCCGATACCAACGTCATGTTCCGCCCACCGTCGCACTACGACGTGCGGGTGACGGCAGACGGCTCGCCGCACTATTGGGCCGAAAAAGTGTGCGAAAAACTCCTGCCCAGGTTCAATCCCAAGGCGCCGACGGCGCTGTTCGTCGGCCGCTATCAGCCGTTTCATGACGGGCACAGGACGCTGATCGAAGAGGGCTTGCGGCGCGTCGGCCAGGTATGCATCGCGGTGCGCGACACGCAGGGCATCGACGACGGCAATCCGCTGGCCTTTCACGACGTGAAGGCGCGCATCGAATCGGCGCTGTGGCAGCACCGCGGTCGGATCCTGGTCGTGCAGATGCCCAACATCACCCATGTGTTCTACGGCCGCGACGTCGGCTACGTCGTCGAACGCCTGGTCCTGGACGAGAGCACCGAGCGGATCTCGGCCACCAAGCTGCGGCGCGAACTGTCCGGGCGGTAAGGCAAGGAGCTCCGTCAGGCCGGCAGACCGTCACATGCGATAGCGCTCCACGGCTTTCGCGTCCCATGTCAGACCGTTGCCGGGCCGCTCGGGTGTCACCGCGCAGCCGTCGGCGATCTGCAGCGGCTGTTCCAGCAGCTTGTCCGCCCAGTCCACCCATTCCAGCCAATGGCGCGTCGGCGTTGCCGATAACAGCTGCGCGCTGACTTCGGGAAAAAGGTGCGACGACATCTCGATGCCGTGCGCGGCTGCCAAGGCGGCGGCGCGCTGCCAGCCGGTGACGCCGCCGATCCGCTCGAGATCAGGCATTACGTAATCGGCGGCGCCCGTTGCCAGCGCGTCCGCCATGGCGGTGCATTGGGAGAAATTCTCCCCGATCTGCACCGGCGTCTTCAACTCGCGCGCGATTGCCGCCGCTCCGACGTAATCGTCATGCCGGACCGGCTCCTCCAGCCAGTAGACGCCTTCCTGGTCGAGCGCGCGCCCGCGTGCCAGCGCTTCGGCAACGCTGAGCGCCTGGTTGTAGTCCACCATGATGGTGATGTCGGGCAGGCGCCGGCGCACCGCCTGAAGGGCGGCGAGATCCTCGCGCCAGGTCGGATAGCCGAGCCGCAGCTTCACGGCGCGAAAGTTCTGCGCCAGCTTCTCCGCCTCGTCGGCGACGGCTTCGGGCGCCATCAGGCCGAGCCCGCAGCTGTTGTAGGCCGGAATCGGGCGTGGCGTGGCGCCGAGCAGACGCGCGAGCGGCAATCCGGCGGCATGCGCCAGCGCGTCCCAGCACGCCACGTCGAAACCCGCCATGGCCATGCGCACGATGCCCTGCACCCCGATGAGAGCAAACCGCTGCGACAGCTTCGCCCACAGATCGACGGGCGCCACGGGATCGCCCTTGGTGACACGCAGGACTTCGTTAAGGATGCCGGCAATTGCCGGCGCCGCGTCCCGCACATAGCAGAACAGGTACGAGCGGCCCGTCACCCCCTCCCGCGTCTCGACGTCGATCAGCAGCAGCGGCGCCACCGTGATGGCGCCGCGACTGGTGCCGAGCGCGAAGGTCATCGGCATCTCGACAGCGACGGCGCGAAGATTCTCCACCGTCAGGCGCGGCGTGGCGGGCGGCGAGATGGTCGTCATGACACCCTCATCAGTACGGGCGCTGGCGCGCGGCATGGCCTCTGTGCATCATGGCCGCCGTTTTGGGGAAGGAAACATGCAACGCAAGATCGGGCTGGAAGAGCATTTTGCCATACCGGAGACGCTGAACGACTCGCGCGGATACCTGCCGGACGACACGTGGGCCGAGTTGCGCCAGCGCGTGCTCGACATCCATGAGCGCCGTCTGCGCGAGATGGACCAGCACGGCGTCGAGATGATGATTCTGTCCCTCAACGCGCCCGCCATCCAGGCCATCCCGGACGCGGCGCGTGCCGACGAGATCGCCCGCAAGGCCAACGACTATCTGGCCGAGCAGGTCCACGTGCGTCCCGATCGCTTCCAGGGGCTGGCGGCGCTGCCCATGCAGGATCCCGAGCTCGCCGCGCGCGAGCTCGAGCGCTGCATCAACGATCTCGGGTTCAGGGGCGCCCTGGTCAACGGCTTCTCCGATCTCAACGATGCCAGCCTCTATTACGACCTGCCACAGTATCGGCCGTTCTGGGCGCTGGTGGAACGGCTCGACGTACCGTTCTACCTGCACCCGCGCAATCCGCTGCCCCGCCATGCGCAGATCTACGAGGGGCATTCCTGGCTGCTGGGCCCGACCTGGGCCTTCGCGCAGGAGACGGCCGTCCACGCGTTGCGGCTGATGGGGTCGGGCCTGTTCGACGAACATCCGCGCCTCAAGATCATCCTCGGGCACCTCGGCGAGGGCTTGCCCTACGGCATGTGGCGCGTCGACCACTGCAACGGCTGGGTGCGCGGCCGTCACAACTATCCGGCACGGCGGAAGATCGCGGACTACTTCTACGCCAACTTCTACGTCACCACGTCCGGCAACTTTCACACCCAGACGCTGCTGGCCGCCATGATGGAGCTGGGAGCGGATCGCGTGCTGTTCTCGATCGACTGGCCGTTCGAGAATGTCAGCCACGCCGCCGACTGGTTCGACGCAGCGCCGATCAGCGAGGCGGACCGCCTCAAGATCGGGCGCACCAACGCCCTGACGCTGTTCAGGCTGTCTGAGGCGTAAAGGACGCGGGCCTCGCCCGAGGCCATGCGTTTTGCTCGCAGGATACCGGCTTGCGGCAGGTCGAGCCGGCTGGCGCCTGGATCAAGCCTCGGCGTCGGTGAAGCCGAAGGCGCGGGTCGCGGCGCTCAGTGCGATCCCCAGCGCCGTCGCGATGATGGCCGCCACCATGTTGGCAGGCAGCATCCACAGCGACAACTTGTCGGCGATCCACTGTCCCATATCGAGCCCGGTGAACAGCGCCGTATTGGTCGCGATCATGACACCGACGTTTGAGATCACGGCCTTCATTCCAAGTCCTCCGTCCGATGTCGCCCCCTTGCGACAGCTCATGTGACCAACCAACCGATACATGCACTGTGCCACGGCCGGTTCATTCGGCCCGTGAGGTAGGTCACACAGGCTGCCTATCGGAAATTTCCAAACGGTTTCTGAACGAACCCCGATCCGAGTGACGCGCTTTCGGCCTTCCTCGGTTTGCGCAGCCGTCATACAATCCTGGTTCAAAGAATGATCGTAGCGCGGCCGGGCGGGGTCACTGCCAAGTCCGGAGCTTTTGGGCCCGAGCGCGCACAGGAGACGTGGATGTCGGCTCGCGGCGTCGCTTCGGCGGCGGTGCTTCTGCTGCTGTCGTCGCTAAATCCGGCCGGCGCCGCCGTCGAGATTCCGTGGTGGCACGCCATGCAGGGGGAGATCGCCCGCCTGCTGGAGAAACTGTCCGCCGACTTCAACGATTCGCAGCCCGACTACAAGATCGTGCCCACCGGCAAGGGCCTTTACAACGAGACGCTCGCGGCGGCCATCATGGCCATGCGCAACCGCCAGCAGCCGACCATCGTCCAGGTGGCCGAGGTCGCGACCGCCACCATGATGGCCGCCAAGGGTGCGGTCTATCCGGTGTTCGAACTCATGCACGACCAGGGCGAGGCGTTCGACCCGACCGCCTATATGCCGGCCGTGACCGGCTATTACACCGACATGTCCGGGAACATGCTGTCGTTCCCGTTCAACGTCTCGACGCCGATCCTCTACTACAACAAGGATCAGTTCCGGCTGGCCGGGCTCGATCCCGACCGGCCACCGCGCACTTGGCTCGAGATGGAGCAGACGGGGCGCAAATTGCGCGCCGCGGGCGTGCGCTGCGGGTTCACCACGCATTGGCCGTCCTGGATCCACATCGAGAATTTCTCGGCCTATCACAACCTGCCCATCGCGACTCGCTCGAACGGATTCGCCGGACTCGATACCGAGTTGCAGTTCAACAACGATGTCGTGGCGCGCTACATCGCCAAGCTTGCCGAATGGCAGAAGACCCGCCTCTTCGACTACGGCGGGCGCGAGACGCGCGCCGACGGCAAGTTCCACAACGGCGAGTGCGCCATCTTCCTGGCGACGTCGGCCGCGCGGGCGGATATTCTCGCCAGGGCCAGGTTCGAGGTCGGCTACGGCATGCTGCCGTACTGGGCCGACGTGCCGGGCGCGCCGCAGAACTCGATCATCGGCGGCGCCACCCTGTGGGTGCTCAAGGGGCGCCCGGAGGCTGAATATCGCGGCGTCGCAAAATTCTTCACCTATCTGTCGCGTCCGGGCGTGCAGGCCTGGTGGCACCAGGCGACCGGGTACCTGCCGATCACGCGCGCCGCCTATGACCTGACCCGCATGCAGGGCTTCTACGATCGCAATCGCGGCGCCGATATTTCCATCGAGCAGGCGACGCTGAACCCGCCCACCGACAACTCGCGCGGATTGCGCATCGGGTCGTTCGTGCTCATCCGTGACGTGATCGAGGACGAGCTGGAGCACGCCTTTGCGGGCCGCAAGACCGCCAAGGCGGCACTGGATGCCGCCGTCCGGCGCGGCAACCAGATGCTGCGCCAGTTCGAAAAGGCCAATCAGTAAGGTTTTTGCCAAAAGCCGCAGCGGAACCTCTTTTCACCGCCGCGTTCGCCGTTCTACAGTGACCGGCAGACAATAACGAAAGCGGGCTCGGTCGGGGTCGATTGCAATCGGGCCTGAGTTCGCCGGGGGTGTTTGAATGTCGGCCCGGGGCGTTGCCGCCGCCGCCGCATGGCTTCTGGTTCTCGCCGGCCAGGCGCCGGCTGCCGTCGAGATTCAGTTTTGGCACGCCATGCAGGGCGAGCGTGGCCGCCAGCTCGAGCGACTCGTCAACGACTTCAACGCCAGCCAGCCAGAATACCAGATCGTCCCGGTCTACAAGGGGTCCTATGGCGAGACACTGGCGGCCGCGATCGTGGCGCTGCGCACGCGCCAGCAGCCGCCGATCGTCCAGGTGGTCGAGGTCGCCACCGCCACCATGATGGCCGCCAAGGGGGCGGTCTATCCGGTCTATCAACTGATGCGCGATCAGGGGGAGGAATTCGACCCCGCCGCCTATCTGCCGGCCGTCACCAGCTACTACACCGACCTTGCCGGCAACATGCTGTCCTTTCCGTTCAACAGCTCCACTCCGATCCTGTACTACAACAAGGATCAGTTCCAGGCCGTCGGTCTCGATCCTGAAAAGCCGCCGGTGACCTGGGCCGACATGGAGGCCGCGGCCCGCCGGCTCACGGAGGCGGGCGTGCGTTGCGGCTTCTCCAGCGAATGGCCGTCGTGGATTCACATCGAGAATTTTTCCGCCTATCACAACCTGCCGATCGCCACGAACGACAACGGCTTCGGCGGCCTCGACACCGAGCTCACGATCAACAACGCGGTTGTGACGCGCCACATCGCCGCTTTGGCCGAATGGCAGAAGACGAAAATCTTCGACTACGGCGGGCGCGCCAACCGGGCGGAAACGAAGTTTCACTCGAGCGAATGCGGCATGTATCTCGGCTCGTCCGGGACCCGCACCAACATCCTGGCCAACGCCAAGTTCGAGGTCGGCTATGGCATGCTGCCGTACTGGGCCGACGTGGCCGGCGCGCCGCAAAATTCCATCATCGGCGGCGCCACGCTGTGGGTGCTGCGAGGGCGGACCGAGGCGGAATATCGGGGCGTGGCGCGCTTCTTTGCCTTCTTGTCGCGGCCCGGCCTGCAGGCCTGGTGGCACCAGAACACGGGCTACATGCCGATCACCCGCAAGGCCTACGACCTGTCGCGGGCGCAGGGCTTCTATGACCGCAACCCCGGCACCGACATCGCCATCGAGCAGCTCACGTTACACCCGCCTACCGCGAATTCCCGAGGGCTGCGCCTCGGCTCGTTTCTGCTCATCCGCGACGTGATCGAGGACGAGCTGGAGCAGGCCTTTTCCGGAAAGAGATCGGCCAAATCCGCCCTCGATGCCGCGGTCCGGCGCGGCAACGAGCTGCTGCGGCAATTCGAGCGGGCCAATCAGTGAGTTTTTGGCGCGATCCGGACGGAAACGGGCCTGTTTGCCGCGATTCTTGAACCCTTAACCTGCGCCCCCCATATTCTAAGCCAAGCCGGGCGGCATGCCGCCGCACGGCCGGGGTGCCTGCCAAGGGCCCCATCAAAGTCGCTTGCAGAAAGGGCTTTGAATGTCCCGCGTACCGTCGCTTTCAAGTCCGTTCCTTCTCGGTTTCGACGAAATCGAGCGTGCTCTCGATCGAGTGACCCGGGCTGCCGACGGCTATCCGCCCTACAACATCGAACGCATCGCGCGCGACCAGGATAGCCCGGAGCGGTTGCGCATCACGCTGGCGGTTGCAGGCTTCACCCGCGAGCAGCTCGACGTGACCGTGGAGGAAAGCCAGCTCGTGATCCGCGGCAAGCAGCACGACGACAAGTCCCGCCAGTACCTGCACCGCGGTATCGCGGCCCGTCAGTTCCAGCGCACGTTCGTGCTGGCCGACGGCATGGAGGTCCTGAGTGCGGACCTCAAGAACGGGCTGTTGTCGATCGACCTGGTGCGGCCGGAGCCGCAACGCACGGTCAAGACGATCAACATCAGCGATGACGAGTGACGGTCTACATGAGGACTCGACCGAGCAAATGGGACCTACTGAAGGAGTCGAGGGCCATGACACTGAGTGCCAGAATCTCCCCCGAAGCGCTCGCCGTTCTCGGCGACGGCAAGATCGCCTACGTGAAGGCAATCCGTTCCGAGGACGTGCAGGCGATGTTTCCGCAGGCGCCGACGCTGCAGCCTGGCTTGCAACTGTTCGCGCTGCACGCGGCCGACGGCACGCCCATCATGCTGACCGACAGCCGCGAGGCGGCGATCGCCAATGCCTGGAGCCAGGAGCTCGAGACCGTCAGCGTCCACTAGGTGGATAGGGCTTTCGGAAAAGATCACGCTCCATTGCCGGCACTGGCCTGCCCCGGGCTCGATCCGGCATGCATGCCGGTCGGCCGCACAAAATGCGGCCGCTCGGCTGAAGCGGCGGCGTCCATGCGCACGCTTTCCAGCAACGAACTGCGCAGCAGGTAGGCGCGGTGGCTGGCGGTGTCGGCCACGATATTGCGCAGGGCCTGGAAGTTCGCCGCCCGCACGGCCGGATCCTTCTCCTCCATGCGTCGCTTGTTGGCGATGGTCTCCTGCTGCACGTACTCGATGTTCAACGGGCGTCGTCGCTGGTCGTAGTGGTCGAGCACGTCGGGCGGCGCCTCGTGGCGGACGACGCGCCCGATGAGCTCGGCCAGTTCGACCGCGTCGTGGATGCCGAAATTGAGTCCCAGCCCGCCGATCGGATTGTTGATGTGCGCCGCGTCGCCCGCCAGGAAGGCGCGGCCCTTGCGGAACGTCACCGCGACTCGCTGGTGGACCCGGTAGAGATTGCGGTGGACGACCGGATACGGGCCGTTGCGGGGAAAGAACTTGTGCAGGCGCTGCTGAACCGCGTCCTCGTTGAGTGCCTGCTGGTTGGTCTCGTGCGGCCGCGTGGGGAACACGACGCGCCATAGGCCGTTGCCGTCGTCGCCCGCCACCTTGAACAGCGACGACCATTCATCCGGATCGGAGAAATAGTTGCGCTTGCACCAGGTGCCCACGGCGCCGAAGTCAAACGGCGTGGTGAGGACCAGGAAGCGTTCCGGGAACGTATAGCCCGCAAACTCGATGCCCAGCGCCTTGCGCACGGTCGAACGTCCCCCGTCGGCGCCGATCAGGTAGCTCCCGGTGACGGTCCGCGATCCGGCGGCGGTCTTGACGATGATGTCGACGCGGTCGTCCAGCGGCACGACCGATGTGACGCGCGCCGAGAACTGCACCTCGGCGTGCGGAAATGCGCGTAGCCGTTCGAGCGCGAGATTGGCGAGCTTGTGCTGCTCGCACTGGACGATGAACGGAAACGGCGTATCGCGCTCGAGCACCGCGTGATCGAACTCGGCGATCAGCTCGCGCGACGCGCGGTCCCAGAACTGGAACCTGCGCGCAATCAGGCCGCGGCGGATCACCTCGTCCACGAGCCCGAGATCGCTGAGCATTTCCAGCGTTGCCGGGTGCGTTGTGGCTGCGCGGGGCGCGTCGCTCACGCGGTCTTCCGCTTCGAATAGTTGAACCGCGATCCCCTGCCGCGCCAAGGCGAGCGCAGCGATGATGCCGACGGGACCACCGCCGGCAATCAGGATCGGCCGCTGGGAGGATGGCGTCATGAGGAGGGTGCTGCGATTCGGCGCTACTGAGGCTTGATGCCGGCGATGCGTGCGGCTTCCGACCATTGCGGGATGTCGGACGCGATCATGGCGGCGAACTCGTCAGGCCGGTTGCCGAGCGGGTCGACGCCGAACGTGACGAGGCGTTCGGCGAATTTTGCGTCCTTGACGGCGCTAGCGACCTCCTTGGCAAGACGGTCGATGATCGTCCTGGGCGTGCCGGCAGGTGCCATCAGCCCGTTCCATGTGATCATGTCGTATCCCGGATATCCCGACTCGCTGATGGTGGGGACGTCCGGGATTTGTGCGGCGCGCTGCTTGCCGGAGACGGCCAGCAGACGAATGGCGGGGCCGTCGACGTGCGCCAGCGCGTCCGACAGATTGGAAAACATGGTCGGCACCTGACCGGAGACGACGTCGGCGAGCGCCGGTGCATTTCCGCGATAGGCCACGTTGGTCATCTCGAGTCCGGCGCGCTTGAGGAACAGCGCCATCGCCAGATGCGTCACGCTGCCGACCGTTCCCACCGCATAGGCGAGCTGGTTGGGTCGTGCGCGGACGTAGCTGACGAAATCGGCGACATTGTGCGCCGGAAGGCTCTTGTTGACGACCAGTACGAAGGGATTGGTTCCGACCGCCGTGATCGGCACAAAGTCCTTCACCGGGTCGTACGGTGTTTTTGCGATTGCCGGCTGCAGGACGAGGGGCGGCAGAACCGCCCACAGCAGCGTGTACCCGTCGGCCGGCGCCCGGGCGACGGCCTCGGTGGCCAGCGCGCCATTGGCGCCGAGCCGGTTCTCGACGACGACCTGCTGCTTCAAGGATTCGCTGAGGCGTTGCGCAACGATGCGCGCCATAAGGTCCGAGTTTCCACCCGCCGCATACGGAACGAGGATCCGCAACGGCCGCTGCGGCCATTCCTGGGCCTGGGCCGCTGCCGACAGCCCGAGCACACACAGCGATGTGACCAGTGTCAGGAATAATCTGCGGGGCACCATGACGTTCCCCCTGCTTTGCTGAACGCAAGTAAATTTCCGCCCAGGCCAAACCTTGCCAACCAGCCTGCAATTGTCAAACGGCCGGTGGCCGCCCGGCGGTGGTGGAACCGGACAAATGTGCGAGAGGTGGGCATTTTGCCGCGGGAGGACGGCATTGCGCCGGAACGTCTCAGCCGCCTGTGGCGTGCTCGAGCATGAGGACGGCGTAGATCGCTTCGGCGTCGCGCGACTCGCGTAGCTTGCGCGCGACATCGGGATCGCGCAACAGTCGAGCGACCCGCGCAAGCGCTTTCAAATGGTCGGCGCCGGCCGCTTCCGGCGCCAGCAGCAGAAAGATGAGATCGACCGGCTGGCCATCCAGGGCCTCGAATTCGACCGGGCGATCCAGCCGCGCGAACAGGCCGAACAGGTGCTCGAGCCTGGGCAGCTTGCCGTGCGGTATGGCTATGCCATTGCCGACGCCGGTCGACCCGAGTTTTTCGCGTTGCAGCAGAATCTCGAAGATGGTGCGCTCGCCCTGCCCGGTCAGCTGCGCGGCGCGCGCCGCAAGCTCCTGGAGCGCCTGCTTCTTGCTGTTGACCTTCAGCGCCGGAATCACCGCATTCGGCGCAACGAGATCGCTTAGCAGCATGGGGTCAGGAGTCCGAATGTCGGTGGGCACGCCATGGCCGGCGCGAAAGGCGGCGGACCATAGGGAGACCGTGCCATGTCGTCAATGGCACCTTAGGCGCCGCTCATGGCCGGCGGATCGATCCAGCCGATATGGCCGTCGGAGCGGCGGTAAACCAGGTTCACGCGGCCGTGGCCGGCATGGCGAAACACCACGACTCTAGCTCCCGTCATATCGAGTTCCATCACGGCCTCGCGCACGGACAGTTGCTTCAGTGCGGTTGTCGACTCAGCGATGATGACCGGGTCGAACGCATCGGTCTCGTCGCTGTCCTCGTGTTCCGGCGCCGCGATGACGTAGCTCGGCGCTTCGATGTCCGCCGCCAGTTCGGACGGCGCGCCGTCGGCGCGCGTGACCGGGCGATTCTTGAGCCGGCGATGGTAGCGCCGCAGTCGCTTCTCGATGCGGATCGCCGCCTGGTCGGCGCTGGCATAGGCGTCGGCCGCCATGCCTTCGGCCTGCAGCGTGATTCCCGAATCGAGATGGACGGTGCATTCGGTGCGAAACCCGAAACCTTCTTTGCCGACTGTCACGTGCCCGGAATAGCCGCCGTCGAAATACTTGCCCATCGCATCGGCGATCCGCGCATTGACGCGCGCGCGCAACGCTTCGCCGACGTCGATGTTCTTCCCCGAGATACGAAAAGGCATGGCCCGTCCTCCGCTCTCGGCAGCGCTGTTCAAGAGATCGAGCTCAAAAATGCTGCGCCGCTCCGCCCGCGACGTCAAGGGAGGCCTGCTTTTCCCGTCGCCGCTGCACCGAGGAGGGGATACGCATTGCCTCGCGGTATTTCGCCACGGTACGGCGCGCGATGTCGATGCCGGCGGCGCGCAACTTCTCGACGATTGTGTCGTCGGACAGCACGTCGGCCGGGTTTTCCGCATCGATGAGTTGTTTGATCCGGTGCCGCACTGATTCGGCGGAATGTGCTTCCCCGCCGTCGGCCGACGCGATCGCCGACGTGAAGAAATATTTCAGTTCGAAAATGCCGCGACTGGTGGCCATGTACTTGTTGGCAGTGACGCGGGAGACCGTCGACTCGTGCATCGAGATGGCATCGGCGACGGTGCGCAGGTTGAGCGGCCGCAGGTGCTGGACCCCGTGCGCGAAGAAGCCGTCCTGCTGGCGCACGATCTCGGTTGCGACCTTCAGGATGGTGCGGGCGCGCTGATCGAGCGCGCGCACCAGCCAGGTCGCGGTTTGCAGGCATTGGGCCAGATAGGTCTTTTCGGCATCCTTCTTGGCCGTGCGGGCGACTTCCGCATAGTAGCTCTGGTTGATCAGCACTTTCGGCAACGTGTCGGGGTTGAGCTCGACCAGCCAGCCACCGTCGGGAGACGGGCGCACGAACACGTCGGGCACAATCGGCTGCACCGTGGTGGAGCCGAAGGCGTGGCCGGGCTTGGGGTTGAGCTGGCGGATTTCCGCGATCATGTCGACGAGATCCTCGTCGTCGACGCCGCAAACCTTCTTCAGGCTGGAAAAGTCCCGCTTGGCAACCAGTTCCAGGTGCGCGACGAGCGCCTGCATGGCGGGATCGAAGCGGTTGCGCTCCTTGAGCTGGATCGCCAGGCATTCGGTGAGATTGCGCGCGCACACGCCGGGCGGATCGAACGCCTGCACGACGGCGAGAACCGCTTCGACCTCGGCCAGGGGGGCGCCGAGCTTCTCGGCGACGGCGGCGCAGTCGCCCGTGAGATAGCCGGCATCGTCGACCAGATCGATGAGGTGCTGCCCGATCATGCGGCGGACCGGGTCCCCCACCGTGAGCAGGAGCTGCTCGGACAGGTGGCCGGCCAGCGTGGTTTCGGCCGACACGAAAGCTTCGAGGTTGTAGTCGCCGTCGCGGCCGCCAGCGCCCACGCTGCTCCATTCGGAATAGCTGGCCGGCTCGGCGAGGCTGTGCCGTGCCGGCGCCGCGCCGTCGTCGGGAAAGACGTTTTCCAGGTCGGTATCGAGGCGCTGCTCGATGGCCGCGCGGCTCGTTTCGAGGTCCTGCTTGAACCAGTCCGTGGCCGCCTCGGCGGCGGCGGGCTCGGCCTGCTCGGGCCCCGGCTCGGGCGCGTCGCCGTCGTCGGCCGGACGTTCGAGCAGCGGGTTGCGCTCCAG
>DATFWC010000212.1:0-7079 GCA_035259885.1 Xanthobacteraceae bacterium | reverse complement strand
GCTTCAGCGATGCGTTGGGCCGGGCGAAATTGGCCTCGCGGTGGGTGCCGAACCAGCCGTGATCGAGGTCCGGATTGACGCAACGATTGGTGTTGTGAAAGGCGAAGACCTGGGTGCCGTCACTGACGATATTCGCGTTCGAGCAGCTGAGCGTGCCGTTTTGCGCCACGCCGCAGGCCAGGCCGTCGACGCATCGGTGATCGTCCGGGTGACAGCCGGTCGCGGCATCGCGGTCGTCGCCGTCCCGCCCGCTGTCCCTGTCGCCATGATCGTCGTCGCCGTCGCGACCGCCGCGGACCGGGTGATAGACGCCGCCAGGGACATAGGCCAGCACCCCGAAATAATTATCGAAGGAATGATTTTCCTGCATCACCACGATGATGTGCTTGACGTTCTGCAACGCCCGTTCGTTGCGGTCGTCGTCGGCCAAAGCCGAATATGTTGCGGGCAGCAAGAACAGCGCGACAGCAGCAGCCAAAGCTGCGCGACAGGACATCAGCTCCATGATCGCCCCCGATTCCGTGATTTTCGCGTGGACGCTGCACGCGCCCGCGAAGTCTGGCCGCCTTACGTGATGATCAAGCGACGAATCGATGACGGCTTGGCGGCTCCCACAGGCCAGCGGAAGCGTGCGCGGAAGAATTACAGTGAGCGACCGCGCGAACAATGCTCCGCGCGATCACGGATTCCCTGGTATCCGCAGGTGTCACAAAAATGCTAACGACCACGAACAGAACGGTGCGCGTACATCCGGCGTCACCAAGTTCAGCTCGCGGTCGTCACAACGACGGAGCCCTTGCGGGCGAGCCATCGCTACTTTGATAATGTGGGAAGTCTAACAGGGTTCCGCAACACTTTGATGACAAAGGAAATCGGACGCATTTACGTCGGCGTCGGCGGGTGGACGTTCGAGCCCTGGCGTGGCGTGTTCTACCCCAAGGGCCTGCCGCACGCCAAGGAGCTGGCCTATGCGGCCACCCACCTGACCTCGATCGAAATCAACGGGACGTTCTACCGCACGCAATCGCCGGCGACGTTCCGCAAATGGGCCAGCGAGGTGCCGGACGGATTTGTGTTCTCGGTCAAGGGGCCGCGCTTCGTCGTCCAGCGCAGCGCGCTCGCCGAGGCGGGCGAATCGATCGACCGCTTCCTCGCCTCCGGCGTGCTCGAGCTCGGCGACCGCCTCGGCCCGATCCTGTGGCAGTTCGCACCGACGAAGAAATTCAACCCGGACGACTTTGCCGCGTTTCTCGCGCGTCTGCCGCAAACGCTCGACGGCCGAAAAATCCGCCACGTGGTGGAGGTGCGGCATGCGAGCTTCAAGACGCCCGAGTTCATCGCGCTGCTGAAAAAATTTTCCATTCCGGTCGTGTTCTCGGAGCACGCGACGTATCCGGCCATCGCCGACGTCACCGGCGACTTCATCTACGCGCGCCTGCAGAAGGGCGAGGATTCCATGGACACCGGCTATCCGCCCAAGGCACTCGACGCCTGGGCCGGCAGCGTACGCGCCTGGTCCGCAGGCGGCGAGCCCGATCTTCCCCGCATCGACGCCAGCAGCCCGCCGCCCGCGCAGCCGCGTGACGTGTTCGTCTATTTCATCCACGAGGGCAAGGTGCGGGCGCCGGCCGCGGCCATGGCCCTGATCGAGCGGCTCAAGAGCTGAGCCAACGCACCTTGTTGCAGCACCGTCGTCCCGCGAACGCAGGGGCAAATGAACACCGGCTGCGCGGGTCTGCGAGGCATGTGGTTCCCCGCTTTCGCGAGGACAAGCATGGGTTCCCGCTTGCGCGGGAACGACCAGCCGGAACGCTTGCGAGGGCGACCTAAAGTGTCGCGAAGTCTCATCAGCCGTATTTGTACTTCGGCTGCCAGGCGTCGGGACCTTCCGGCATGAGATCGAAAAAGTGCCACACGTTGCAGAAATCGTCCCCGGGCGAGAACGGCGCGTCGGAGACGCGCAGGATGCGCCCGTTCTCGCGCCGGAACACCGAGACGCCGGGCATCCATCCGCCCTCGCCGCGGTAGCCCATGTCTTCGGCAAACGTGGTCCCGGCGTGCGAGACCATGGGGAATTTCCAGTTGCGGCTGGCCGCGAACTGGCGCTGCTGCTCCGGCGTGTCGGGCGAGGAGACGATGAAGGCGGCGCGGTTGCTCAAGTGGTCGTAGGCGCCGTTGAAGCCGTCCGCCCACAGCGTGCAATACGGACAGCTCCGGCCCATGTTGTGGATCACGAACAGATCGGATTTTTTCCCGAACAGGTCCGAGAGCCGTACCGTCCCGCCCTCGGCACGCGCGAACGCGTAGTCCTTCACCTCTTCCGGCTCGACTGCCGCCTGGGCGGCGCGCATCTTGCCGCGCAGCTCAGCGATCTGCGCACGATATCCGGCCAGCTCATTGGCGGTTTGCTTGTAGCTCATGGCTTCACTCCCGACGCAACGTCCCATGATCACGCATAGCTATCGCGATAGCGCACCCACGCCATCTTGTGGTCGCCACTCTCGTCGCGCCCCTTGGGCACCAGGTCGAGGTAGTGATAGGCGGCGTTCATCATGTCGAGGCCGCGCGCGTAGCACGAGTAGGTGTGGAAGATATCCCCTGCGGCATCCCGGTAGAACACGCTGATGCCCGGGAGCTCGGCCATCGCCGACGTCTTCGGGGCGTAGTTGTACGTCGCCCCTGCCCGGCTCTCCGGGGTAAACGACACGTGATAGTCGAAGTTGAAGTCGTTGCGCGCCGAGGACACCCACTTGAAGGTCCATCCCATCCGCTTCCTGAAAGCCTCGAGCTTTGCCAGCGGCGCCCGCGACACGGCGATCATCGTCACGTCGCGCTGTTTCAGGTGGACGACGTTGCGCTCGAAATTGTCGGCCCAGAACGAGCAGCTCTTGCAGCCGGCGTCCCAGTCGGGCGCGAACATGAAGTGGTAGACGACGAGCTGCGAGCTGCCGGCGAACAGGTCGGCGAGCGTCTCCTCGCCGTCCGGCCCGTCGAAGACGTAGCGCCCGGTCACGCGCACCCACGGCAGATCGCGCCGCTCCTGGCTGAGCCGATCGCGCAGCCGGGTGAATTCCTTTTCCTTGGCGAGGAGCTCTTGCCGCGCCTCGACCCATTGCTCCGGCGAAACCACCTTGTGCTGTTGCATGTCACGCCTCCTGATCACTCGACTGATTTTCGCTTGCGGCGCCGCCGTGTGCGTTGCCCGGCGGAACGTCGCGCCGTAGCCCGACGCCGCTCGTCGATGTCGGTCAAAGCGGCGGCGAGGACATCGAACTGGGTCTGCCAATACGTGCTGTAGCGGTTGAGCCAGACCGCGGCCGCGAAGATCGGGCCGGCGTCCAGCCGGCACCGGCTGATTCGCCCGGTGCGCTCCTGCGTCACCAGCCCGGCGCGCACCAGCACCTGGATGTGTTTCGACACCGCCTGCAGCGAGATGTCGAACTGCCGCGCAATCTCCGAGACCAGGAGTTCCCGGCCCTCCAGGTGCATCAGGATCGAGCGGCGCACCGGATCGGCCAGCGCGGCGAACACCTCGTCGAGCGTGTCGGCATCGACCGCCGCATCGGCGGCGGAGACCAGGCGCAGGCGGGCGGTAGGCATGGGCTGCATCCATCAACCGGATGGTTGATAATCAACCGACCGGTTGATTAAGTCAAGCCCGGCCGGGACGCATCAGCGCCCGGCCGGCTGGCACCGGGGCACACGTCACGGATTCAGGACATTCGGCCGGGCGCGCGCCGGCCGGCGGCGCTCACGCGAGCTGGAAGCGCTCGAAGCGGTGCAGCTCCTCCTCGATCCGCCGCTTGTGCGCGCGCGGACGGCCGCGGCCGACCCAGGTCCATTGCTGCACCAGCACTCTTTGCTGCGCGCGATCGGTTTTCAGGTCGATGGCGGCCACGATCTCGTCGCCCACCAGCACCGGCAGCGCGAAATAGCCGAACACGCGCTTCTCCTTGGGCAGGTAGGCCTCGAACCGGTGCTCGTAGCCGAAGAAGAGCAGGAGGCGCTTGCGCTGGATGATCAACGGATCGAACGGCGACAGGATGTGCACCGGCTCCTCCGGCTCGGCCGGACTGTCGAGCGCTTCCGGCGCCGCCCAGTGCTCCGCCCTGGCTCCCGCGAGCGCGAGCGGGACCAAGGCGCCGCGGCGCGCCTTGGCGTCGATCAGGCGCCGCATCGCCGGCTTGCGCGCGGCGTCCTGAAAGCACGCGGAATCGAGACTGATCACGCCTTGTGCGCGCAGCGCCCGATCGAGCAGGTATGCGACGGTCTGCGTCTCGGAGGCGGGCCGCGGCCGCGCGTTCCAGCCGAAATGCCGGTCCATCAGCTCATAGGTTTTCAGCATGCCGGCGCGCGCGCTGACGGTCAGCACGCCGGTGTAGAACGCGAGCTGCAGCGCCCGCTTCGACGGTTTGCGGCTCGCCCAGGGATGATCCTTCTCGCGCAGCACGTCGTCGTCGATGTCGCGGATGGTCAGCGGCCCGCCCGTGCGGATGAGCCTGAGCACCTTGCGCAGGTCTTCTGGACTCACCGAGCCGAACCACCAGCGCGGCTTCTGGCGGTAGCGCTGCATGGCGCCGAGGAAGAACCGCAGATCCCGCGTCGGCACGTAGGAGAGGGCGTGCGTCCAGTATTCGAACACCGTCTTGTCGATGCTCTGGGCGCGCCGCAGGTCGTCGCGGCGATAGGCAGGGATGCGGCTATAGAGAATGTGATGATGACAGCGCTCGATCACGTTGATCGTGTCGATCTGCACGTAGCCGAGATGCTCGACCGCCGCCTGCGTGGCCGCGGCGCCCCCGCCGAACGGGGCCGAGCGGTCGAGCTGCTGGGCGCGCAGCCACATCCGGCGCGCCTGCGATTGCGTGATGGCGTGAGGCTGCCTGGGGCGGGACATCGCGCGGCAGCGTAACGGACGCGGCCGCCGGGTGCGATGCCCTACTCCGCTGGCTGCGCCGCCGGCCGGCCCTCGGCGCTGGAGACCAGGAGCGTGATCGCCGCCACGCCGACGAAGGTGATCACCGTCAGCGCGCCGGTGGCGATGAGCACGAGATCGAAGCCGCCCGAACGGTGCAGCAGCGCGATCGCCGACACGGCGGCTCCGGATGCGACGAAGGTCAGGAAATAGCGCACCGCGTAGGCGCGGCCGCGCCAGGCATCGGCGGTATAGCGCGCCAGCACCAGGTCGCCGACCGTCACCTGGGCATAGATGGCCGCCATGCTCAGCGCCAGCGCCAGCAGCAGCGGCACGCCCGTGGCATGCGCCGACCAGAAGATGCCCGCGAGCTGCAGGCCGACCACGACGCCGAACAGGTGGATGGGGGAAAAGCGCTCCACCAGCCGGCCGATGACGATCTGCGCCAGCGCGCCGCACAGGAACACGGCCGTGGTCAGACCGCCGACGACGAGCAGGGACACCCCCATCGCGATGCGCTCGTCGACGATTTTTGGCAGCGCGATGGAGATGGTGTTGAAGGTCAGCCCGCTGGTGGTCGCGATCACGATATAGATGCCGAAGAACAGCACCGCCGCCCTGGGCGAGAGCACGACGTCCGCCAGGGTATCGCGCTTGCCGATGCGGTGGCGGTCGTCCGGTATCATCGCCAGGTAGGCGATGCCGGTGGCGACGCAGAGCAACGCGGGCAGCATGAAGGCGCCGCGCCAGCCGAGCCAGGAGGCGAGCGCCGCCGTGATGCCGGCGGCCAGCGCCGCGCCGAGATTGCCGCACACGCCGTTGAACGCCAGCGTGCGCCCACGCGTCTGCGTCGCCTCGATCAACATGGCCATGCCGACCGGGTGGTAGATCGCGGCGAACATGCCGAGGGCGAACAGGGCGGTGGCGAGCGCGATCAGGTTGGGTGCGAGCGCGGCGGCGGCGAGCGAGAGCCCGCAACCGATATAGAACGCCGCCATCATGTTGCGCCGGCTCCAGCGGTCGGCGAGCCATCCGGCCGGCAGCGAGAACACCCCGAAGGCCACGAACGACGCGGTGCCGAGCGCGATCAGCTCCGAATAGGGCCGCCCGTACACGACTTCCAGCCCGATCACCACGGTGGGAAAGATCAGGATGACGAAGTGGTCGAGCGCATGCGCCCAGTTGAGAAAACCGATGGCGCGGCGGCGCGCCTGATCGGCGGAATCTTGGATCGTCAATGGATTCGAGCCTCGTTGCCGGCCCGTTATAGCGCAGGCGCCGGCTGGAATCCCGCATGGCTGGTCTGCACTTGCCTAAAATCTGCTCGATTCGTCCCGCCAATCCCTGGCTTGCCGGTTCGGCGGCGGCCGCGAGTTGGGCTGCTGGGAGGGACGGTCGCGGCAAGCGGCCGGGCGTCGGTTTTGCGGGGCAACATTGGAAGCAACTGCGGCGCGTGTTCGCGCTCGTTCCGACGTTGAAGAGAGACTGCAAAAACCACAACCAAGGGGCGCATGCGGAACTCGACGGAGTGTCGTATTTCAGACAGTCTCGGCGCGTGTGCCGGGCTACGATGCGGGCTACGATAAAGGGCTGCCAGAAACGAGGGGACGGGTCAGCAACATGGGAATTGCCCAGCCGGAGATCATGGTTGCCAGCGTGGAAGAGCTGTTCACCGATGCGATCGGGCAGCGCTGGAGCCCGGCGACCATCCTAGTGACGTGGCCGGGCGCCGATGGTCTGCCGACGCCGTCGGTGGAAGTGAAGGTGATCGCGCTCGCCCGCGCCGAGATGACCCTGGACGACCTCAACGCGCTGCACCTGCAGGCCGCGCACGATGTCCTCAATGCCGCCCTGCTCGGCATCGAGCAGATGCGCGAAACGTCGCGCCCGGAGCCGACGCTGTGGCCGCCGCGCCCGGCGACGGGCGGTCAGCAGCCCTGACACAACCGTCTGCAGCCTCCCGCACCTCACCCGCGGCCGCGCGTGTCATCGGGTGGCGACGCTTTGTTGCCGCCGATGCGCAGCCGGTAATAGGCAGGCGGATCGCTGGCCGGGAACGATTCGTCCGAGGCCTCGTCGACCACGTCCCACTGGTCGGGCGGGTCGCGCATGAACTCCGGGCCGGCGGACCGCGACCGACCCTCGTCGTCGTCCTGATCTCGCA
>DATFWC010000211.1:0-2475 GCA_035259885.1 Xanthobacteraceae bacterium | reverse complement strand
TCGGCGTCGATATCCACATCGACTGCCTCGGGCCGGGCTCGCCGGCCGCCACCATGATTGACGCCATCTATGCGCTGCGGCGCGGCGGCATCGCGGTCAACATCGGCGGGATGGGCGAGAAGGGGCCGCTCGACGTGCACTGGATGATGGACGAGCAGATTGCCTTCATCGGCTCGAACTGGTTCTCGCCCGGCGAGGGCCAGGCGCTGGCCGACATGGCGCGCGCCGGCACGCTCGACCTTTCGGTGTTCGAGCACGACGTGCACAAGCTCGCCGACATCAACAAGGTGCTGCAGGGCCTGCCCAACCGCAACGGCGGCTTCACCAATTTCGTGGTGGTGCCGTAGGCCGCCGGTTCCCTGGATGCATCACGGCTTAGAGCATGATCCCGAAAAGTGGGTACCGGTTTTCGGAAAAGATCATGCTCCAAGCATAACTTAGAGCGAGATGGCGATTCGAAGAAAAGTCATCTCGCTCTAGTCGAATCCGAGGCCGCCGCTTCGAAGGCGCTGGCCGAGACGCCGCGGGCGCCCCTTGCGGTATAGCCGACACCCGGCTCGAAATCCTGCATGCTGACGATGTGAATGCCGATGACGCTCGCCGTCTCGCCCTGGAGCAGCAGGATGGGCGAGCCCGAATCTCCCGGCATCGAGTCGCACCGATGTACCAGCGACTGAGGTCGCGGTACGTCGATTTTCGCCGAACAGCCGCGATGGATGGAGAGCAGAAACGGCCGATCGGCCGAGTATCCGGCGCGCGCAATCTCTCCGGTTTCGCCAGCGTTGGGCAGATCGGCGCGATGGAAGGAGCGCAGCGGGATCGGCTTGAGGTTGATGGCGTCCTGCAACGTGATGATCGCCCAGTCGCGGGCGATCATGTCGGCGCGGATCTGGTCGTAGCGCGGGCGCTGCTCGACGGAAAAATCAAAACCCGGAGCAGTGAGGATCGATACGGCGATGGAATGGGCCTTGAACTTGTCGCTGAGAGCCTGCCCGGCGACGAAATGCACCTGGTCAGGCTTCACCCAGGTGTTCAGGCGCGTGTCGAACAGGCAATGCGCCGCGGTCAGGACGTGACGCGGCCCGATCAAGGTGCCGGTGCAGTAGCTGCGGTGGCGCGGTCCCTGGACCACATTGATGCGCCCGATCGAGGACCAGGGCCAGGCGTCCGGCGCGATCGGCACGCGATGATCGGTTGCTCCCAGGATGCCGCTGGGGTGAGGGGTCGGCGCCGGTTGCTGCGACCAACCCGGCACGGCCGCGATCGTGATGCCGGCGGCGACTAAGGCGCCAGCCATGACTCGCGCGATTTTTTTCCGTTCATTGCACATCTGCTGCTCGTCCGGCGCCGCTTCGCGGCAGTGCCGATATTACGCTCCCGGGGCCGCGATGTGCACCTCGGCAGCGCCCAGATAGGCGCGCTGGACGGCGGGGTCGGTCTTCAGGGCCGGCGCCGTGCCCTCGCCGACGATGCGGCCGGTCTCGATGAGGTAGCCGCGGTCGGCGATGTTGAGGCTCTGCTTGGTGTTCTGTTCCACCAGCAGGATGCCGACGCCGGCCGCGCGGATGCGCGGCAGCGCCTGGAACAGTTCGGCGCAGACGCGCGGCGCCAAGCCGAGCGAGGGCTCGTCGAGCAGCAGAATGTCCGGGGCCGACATCAGCGCGCGGCCGATCGCCACCATCTGGCGCTCGCCGCCGCTCATGGTGCTCACCAACTGTCCCAGCCGTTCCTGCAGGCGGGGAAAAAGTTCCAGGACGCGCGCGCGGTTGTCCGCTTCGTGTGCGCGGGCGCGGCGCGCGAAGGCACCGAGTTCGAGATTTTCCTTGACCGTGAGGTCGGCAAAGATGCCGCGGCCCTCCGGCACGAGGGCAATTCCGGCCTCGACCACCTGGAACGGCTCGCGCGCGAGCAGGTCTTCGCCGTTGAACTGCACCTGTGCGCCCGGCCGCGGCCGCACCAGCCCGGCGATGGCTTTCAGCAGCGTGGTCTTGCCGGCGCCGTTGGCTCCGAGAATCGCCACGATCTCACGCGTATCCACCCGCAGCGCGACGTCCGCCAGCGCGGTGTGCTTGCCGTAGGCAACCGACAGGGCGGACACTTCAAGCATCGGCATCCCCCAGATAGGCACGCACGACGTCCGGATCGGCGAGCACGTCCGCCACCGGACCTTCAGCGATCTTGCGGCCGGCATTCATGACGATGCAGCGGTCGCATAACGAGCGGATCGCATCCATCACGTGCTCGACCAGGATGATGGTCAGGCCGTCCTGGCGCAGCGAGCGCACCAGCGCAGTGCCGGCGAGCAGCTCGGACGGATTCAGGCCGGCGAGCCATTCGTCGAGCAGCAGCAGGTCGGGTGCCAGCGCCAGCGCCCGCGCCAGCTCCAGCCGCTTCTGGTCGATATAGGTGAGCTGCTCGGCGGCGACATGCGGCTTGCCGAGCCCGACCCGCGCCAGCAGCGCGTCGGCCTGCTCA
>DATFWC010000210.1:0-2300 GCA_035259885.1 Xanthobacteraceae bacterium | reverse complement strand
GCTGGCGGGCCGTCCGACGCTGGTCGACGCCGTCGCACAGGAGACGGTGGAAGCGCTGGTCATTCCACCTGAGCGGCTGCGCGCGCTGATGATCGCCGAAGCGGAGCTCGGCGAGCGCATCATGCGCGCCCTGATCCTGCGGCGCATCGGCCTGCTCGAAACCGGCGCCGGCGGGCCGATCATCGTCGGCCGCCTGGAAAACCCTGACGTGCTGCGCCTGCAGGGCTTTCTCCGCCGCAACGGCCATCCGCACCAGCGGCTCGATCCCGAGACCGATGCGGAGGCAAAGGCGCTGATTGAGCGATTCCACGTCGATCCCGGCCAGTTGCCGATCGTGCTGTGCCCGGGCGGCCAGTTGCTGCGCAATCCCGGCGAGGACGAACTCGCCCGCTGCATCGGTCTGGTGCGCGCGATCGATCCCGATCGCGTCTATGACGTCGCGATCGTGGGGGCCGGGCCGGCCGGCCTCGCCGCCGCGGTCTATGCCGCTTCGGAAGGGCTTTCGGCGCTTGTGCTCGATTGCCGCGCGTTCGGCGGCCAGGCCGGCGCGTCATCGCGCATCGAGAACTATCTCGGCTTTCCCACCGGCATCACCGGGATCGCGCTCATGGCGCGCGCCTACAACCAGGCGCAAAAGTTCGGCGCCGAAATGGCGATTCCCGATCAGGTCGTGGCGCTCCGGCGTGGCGACGGCGGCAGCGACGACTTCGTCCTGACACTGGTCAATAACGAGCATGCCAGGGCGCGTGCGGTGGTCATCGCCAGCGGCGCGTATTATCGGCGGCTCGATGTCGAGAATCTCGAAGCGTTCGAGGGCGCGAGCGTGCACTACTGGGCTTCGCCGTTCGAAGCGAAGTTGTGCGCCAGCCAGGAGGTGGCGCTGGTGGGCGGCGGGAATTCGGCTGGCCAGGCCGCTGTCTACCTGGCGAGCCAGGCCGCAAAAGTCTGGATCATCGTGCGCACCGCCGACCTCAACGCCAGGATGTCGCGCTATCTCGTCGACCGCATCGCCGGACTTCCTAACGTCGAAGTGGTGACGCGCGCCCGCGTCAGCGCGCTCGAAGGCCACGACGGGGTGCTCGAAGCGATCCGCTGGCGCCAGGGCGACAAGGAAGTGCGGCGCGCGCTCAAGCAACTGTTCCTGTTCATCGGCGCCGCTCCGCACACCGACTGGCTCGCCGGGTCGGGAGTGGAACTGGACGCCAAGGGATTCGTGCTGACCGGCACCGATGCGGCCGGCGATTGCCGGGCGCTGGAGACGAGCCTGCGCGGCGTCTTCGCCATCGGCGACGTGCGCGCAGGCTCGGTCAAGCGCGTGGCGGCAGCGGTGGGCGAGGGGGCACAAGTGGTGGCCACCCTGCACACCTTCCTCGCCACCAGGGCGGCGGCGCCGGCTATTGCCGCGCCCGCCATTGCGGCGCCCGCCGTCGCGGCGCGGGTATGAACGCCGCGCCGCCGCATCGCGCTGCCGCGGCGGCACCGGCCAGGATGGGTTAAGCGGCCTTCATCTCTTCGGCGGCAAGCCGGCGGTCCGATGTGCGGCGGTCGTACTCATCCGCCAGCGCGCGTAGCGCAGCCGCGCCGTCGCCCGCAAAGGATGGGCCGTGCATCAACGCCAGGGTGCGCGGCGACAGCTTTGCGAGGGCGCGGATTGTCGTTCCCATGTTCGGGTTGAGACCGGAATATTGGAACAAGTCCTCGGCGATGATCGCCGGACTGACAATGTCGCCCTGCGTCAACGCCGGGCCATCGCCGAGCTGGGTGAAGAGGTCGCCGCACAGCAGGGTGCTGGTCGACTCTTCGTAAACCACGCCGGCATCCCAGCCATGCGGGGTGTGCGGCGTGTCAATGTAACGGATCCGCTTGCCGCGGCCGAGGTCGATGACTTCACCGTCCTCGAGCACCCGCGGGGCGCGGTCAGCCATGTCGTTCAGCGACACCATGCAGCCGGTGCGGCCGTGCGCCATCTGTGCGTTGGGCGCAATCGCCAGCCATTCGTTCATCGCGCCGCACTCGTCGGCCTCGTAGTGGCCGAACGTGATCCAGCGCAGGCGTTCAGGCGGAATGAGGCGGCT
Organism: Xanthobacteraceae bacterium; assembly: GCA_035259885.1. Taxonomy (GTDB): domain Bacteria; phylum Pseudomonadota; class Alphaproteobacteria; order Rhizobiales; family Xanthobacteraceae; genus DATFWC01. The sequence goes on along the minus strand of DATFWC010000210.1, from coordinate 225 downwards.
CAATGCATCCCTGTTGAGCGGGAACATCTTGCGCAGCCCGGTGTGGAACATCAGCGGCTCGTCCCCCAGAACCAGGAACTGGTTGAAGGTAAAGCCAGCCGGCGGGGCAATGTCCGGCACGAAGGTCGACAGCCGATAGATGCCGTCGGCGATCTCGCTGATCCTGGTTGGATGGCTCATTTCGGCGTCTCCTCAATGGGTTAGGTGGATTGGACATCTGTCAAA
>DATFWC010000209.1:0-2627 GCA_035259885.1 Xanthobacteraceae bacterium | reverse complement strand
CGGATCGTACGAGTACCAGCCCCACGTGGTGCCGCCGCCGATCTTCCACTGCTCGCCCTGCCAGGTATTGGTGCCGGAATTCGGCCCCACCGGCTTGCCGAGGTTCGTGGTCTTCTGCGGGTCGGTCAAAGTGTCGCTGTCCGGGCCCATGGAATAGCCGCGCCACACGCGCTTGCCGTCCTTAAGATTGTAGGCGGTCACCGAGCCGCGCACGCCGAACTCGCCGCCCGAAATGCCGACCACGACCTTGTCCTTGAACACCATGGGCGACGACGTGCCGGTCTCGCCCTTGGCCGGGTCGCCGTTCTTCACCTCCCAGACCACCTTGCCGGTCTTGGCATCGAGCGCCACCAGCGTCGTGTCGGCCTGGTGCAGGAAGATCTTGCCGTCGGCATAGGACGGGCCGCGATTGACCGTATCGCAGCACATCACCGGAATGACGTTCGGATCCTGCTTGGGCTCGTACTTCCACAGGATCTTGCCGTCGGCGTTGAGGTCGAGCGCATAGACGTTGTTCGGGAACGGCGTGTGGACGTACATCACGTTGCCGACGATGAGGGGTCCACCCTCGTGGCCGCGCAGCACGCCGGTCGAGAACGTCCACGCCACCTGCAGCTTGCCGACATTGTCAGCGGTGATTTGCTTGAGCTGCGAGTAGCGTTGGTTGGCGTAGTTGCCGGTCGGCATTACCCACTGCTTCGGATCCTGTTGCAGCTTGATCAGTTCGTCGTTTGCCCTTGCCGCGCCGGAGGTGAACACCACCGCGGCACCCAAGCAGAATGTCGTCAGAACATGTCGCATCGTGCTTCCTCCCTTCGACGTGGTCGTCGGGTGTGCCGATGCGAGACCAAGGCGGCCGCACGGCACAGTCCCCGTTAGGAAGAGTCTTCGGCAGCGTGTCACAGCCTCGGCGGAACGGAGTTGTCTTCTTCTCTCGCGTCCGCCGGACTTTCGAAAAACGCCGGTCCTCCCTGGAAACCGACGCCCTGTGAAGCCGAAAACCTAAGCGAAAGTCTAAGCTCGCGTTTTTTGCCACGCAACCGAAATTCGTATTGCGACAAATCCGTCATTCTCCGGGGAATGCAATTGTGGGCAGGTGTTCGCGCCGATTGCGGCGGCACGGCCGGTGTGGCACCAGCGGTTGTGGGATACCGCCCACCTGCGGCACAAAAACGCGCGTTGCCATCGGGCTTTCCTACCCGCGCGGCACGCTCAGAAGCAGCGCACTTCCGCTTCCGCCTGGGCGCGGCGCAGATCGTTGAGCGCCGCCTTGGCGGGCTCCGATGTGCGGAATTGGGCGCCGAGATTGCCCTGCACCTGGCCGACGCTCAGCACCGCCTCGGCGGTGACATAGCGCTCATACGGCAGGACGGATGCGATGACGTCGATCGAGCACGAACACTGCTCCAGGACGTGCCGGGTCTCGCCATTGGCCTTCATGCAGGCGAGCACGTAATCGGCGCGCGCCGTGGTCGGATAGTCGTTGAGCTCGTCGGCAATCGCCGGCGCGACCGCCATGCCGACGGCCGCCGCCGCGCCGGCGAGCAGCAGTGGGATCCCAACTATGCGCATCGCACCACCAGCCTTGTCCGCATGATAGACCGTATAGACCGTGGCGCGCCCGCCCTCAAAGCGGGCATCGCCCCATTCGCCATCGGAGAGTGACGACATGTCGCGCTTCTGCCAAGGTCCGGCTCCCGGTCTATGATGGGCGTCATGGTGCGCGTTCTGCAATCCGCAGGTCTTGCGTTGGCCGCCTGTCTGCTCGCCGCAACCGCGGCGGCGGACGGCGTGCGCGTCGCCGTGCAGAAGACCGGCACGCTTGCCTGGGAGTTCGACGTCATCCGCCATCACGGCCTCGACCGTGCCGCCAATTTGACCATTGCGACCACCGAGCTTGCCGCGCCCGAGGCCGGCAAGATTGCGCTGCGCGGCGGATCGGTGGACGTCATCGTGTCCGATTGGCTGTGGGTGGCGCGCGAGCGCAGTCTCGGCGCCGGCCTCGTGTTCCATCCCTATTCGAGCGCGCTCGGCGCCGTCATGCTGCCGGCCGCTTCGCCAATCCGCAGCCTGAGCGACCTGAAGCGCAAGAAGCTCGCGGTGGCCGGTGGCGCCATCGACAAGAGCTGGCTGCTGCTGCAGGCCGCGCTCAAGCAGGACGGCATCGACCTCAAGCGCGACGCTACCATCGTCTACGGCGCGCCGGCGCTGCTTGCCGAGAAGACGCTGCAGGGCGAAATGGATGCCACGCTCAATTACTGGAATCTCTGCGCCTGGCTGGAGGCCAAGGGGTTGCGCCGCCTGGTCGGCATCGAGGACGTTCTGCCGAAGCTCGGCGTGACCGGGCGGCCCGCCATGCTGGGCTATGTCTTCGATGCCGCGTGGGCCGCCAACAATGCCGATGCGGTGCAGCGCTTCATCGACGTTACGCGCAAGGCCAAGGACATCCTGGCCACGTCCGACGCCGAATGGGAGCGTATCGCGCGGCTGACGGGCGCGGGCGATGCGGCGGCGCTGGCGGCGTACCGCGACCGCTATCGCGAGGGCATTCCGCGCCGGCCGGTCGATGCCGAGGAGGCCGATGCCCGCACGCTGTTCCGCGTGCTCGCCGCCCAGGGCGGCCGCGA
>DATFWC010000208.1:0-2016 GCA_035259885.1 Xanthobacteraceae bacterium | reverse complement strand
GTCGGCTGGGTGGTCGGCCACAGCTATATGGTCTACGCGCCGCTGCTGCACGGCTGCACCTCCATCCTGTACGAGGGCAAGCCGGTCGGCACGCCTGACGCCGGCGCGTTCTGGCGCGTCATCGCCGAGCACGGCGCGGTGACGCTGTTCACGGCGCCGACCGCGTTCCGCGCTATCAAGAAGGAGGACCCGAAGGGCACGAAGCTCGCCGGGCACGACCTGTCGCGCTTCCGCACGCTGTTCCTCGCCGGCGAGCGCGCCGATCCCGACACGCTCAAATGGGCCGAGGACCTGCTGCACGTGCCGGTGATCGATCACTGGTGGCAGACCGAGACCGGCTGGTGCATCGCCGGCAATCCGATGGGGCTCGGGCCGCTGCCGGTGAAGCACGGCTCGCCGACGGTGCCGATGCCGGGCTACGACGTGCGCATCGTCGACGAGGCCTGCCGCGAGCTGCCGCCCAGCCGCATGGGCTCGATCGTGGTCAAGCTGCCGCTGCCGCCGGCCTGCCTGCCGACGCTGTGGCAGGCCGACGAGCGCTTCCGCGAAAGCTATCTCGCCGAGTTTCCCGGCCACTACAAGACGGCGGACGCCGGCTTCAAGGACGAGGACGGCTATCTCTACATCATGGGCCGCACCGACGACATCATCAACGTGGCCGGCCACCGGCTGTCGACCGGCGGCATGGAGGAGGTGCTCGCCAGCCATCCGGACGTCGCCGAGTGCGCCGTCATCGGCATCAGCGACCAGCTCAAGGGCGAGGTGCCATGCGGGTTCATCGTGCTCAAGGCCGGCGTCGACCGCTCGCCGGCCGCAATCGAGAAGGAGATCGTCGCGCTGGTGCGCGAGAAGATCGGGCCGGTGGCGGCGTTCAAGCTGGCCATCACGGTGGCGCGCCTGCCCAAGACACGCTCGGGCAAGATCCTGCGCGGCACGATGAGGAAGATCGCCGATGCCGAGCCGTGGACCATGCCGGCGACGATCGACGACCCGGCGATCCTCGACGAGATCGGCAGCGCGCTGAAGGACCACGGTGTGCGCGCATGACCTTGCGCTGCCCCACCCACGTAGGGGCAACCCTGGTGGTTGCCCCTGGGCGCCCACGAGGGGCGCCCCTACGATCATCACGGGGGAGGCACTGCCCATGTTGACCCGTCGGGGAATGTTGGTGCTGGCGGCTGGCGTCGCCGCGTCTACACGCGCCCGCGCCGAACCGATCAGGAAGCAGGCGCGCATCATCGTGCCGTTTCCCGCCGGTGGCGGCACCGACACCATCGCCCGCATCCTCGCCGACCGGCTGCGCGGCACCTATGCGTCGGCCGTGGTGGTGGAGAACAAGGCGGGCGCCGCGGCGCGCATCGGCGTCGAATATGTCAAGAACGCCGAGCCGGACGGCAGCGTGATGCTGTTCACGCCGGACTTTCCCATCGTGCTCTATCCGGCAAGCTACCGCTCGCTCAATTACGACCCGGTCAGGGACTTCGTCGCGGTGGCGCCGGCGGCGAGATCGATGCTGACGTTCAACGTCGGCCCGGCGATGCCCGACAGCGTCAAAACGCTGCGCGATTTCGTGCAGTGGTGCCGCGACAATCCCGCCAAGGCGACGTTCGCCACCACGGCGGCGGGCGGCGCGCCGCATTTCGCCGGCATGATGCTGGCCAACGCTGCGGGCGTCACGATCACGCCGGTGCATTACCGCGGCGGCGCGCCAGCGCTGCAGGATCTTTTGGGCGGCCATGTGCCCGCCAGCGTCAACCCAACCAGCGAAACCCTGCCGCATGCCAAGTCCACCACGCTGCGCATGCTGGCCGTGACCGGCGCGCGGCGCTCGCCGTTCCTGCCCGACGTGCCGACCATGCGCGAGCAGGGCTACGACGTGGTGATGGAGGCCTGGCTCGGCGTGTTCGTGCCGGCGCGGACGCCCCCCGACATCGTGGGTGCGCTGAGCGCGGCCATCGGCGAAGCCGTCAAATCTCCGCAGATGGTCGAGAACCTGGCGCGCGCCGGCAACGAGCC
>DATFWC010000207.1:0-9390 GCA_035259885.1 Xanthobacteraceae bacterium | reverse complement strand
GCCTCGACGCCATATGGCCATGGATCGCCGCCGAACACGTCCTCGATCTCGTCCACGTGGAAATGCTGCCACGGCAGCATGTAGCGCAGCGCACCGTGCTCCTTGAGCCGCGCCCGCGCCCAGTTCTTGGCGACGACGCAGGCGTTGTACAGGCTGGTCGCGATCCACGGATGGCGCTCGTAGACGTCGCGCCGCATCGCCACCAGGTGCATGATGGGGAAGATGCCGGTCTCGCGAAAATAGGCCTGCTCCACCGCCTTGCCATCGGCGAACAATGGCGCCACGTCGGGATGTTTTGCAGTCGGGCGGCGCGAGCCGAACAGCGCGTCGATCTCGCCGGCCGCCAGGAGCTCGGTGAGCGAGCGGCCGCTGGTGTTGGGCTCAATCGTGACCGGCTTGAGCAGCGGCGGCGCGTGCGGCTCGCCGTGCTGGCCGGCCTTCTCGATGGCGCCCTGCACCCAGCGGATAGTGCCGAGGTCGACGCCATATTGATGCGCCAGGTGGCCGCGAATCCACACCGCCGCCGTCTGGGTGTAGAGCGCCACGCCGACGCGCTTGCCTTCGAGGTCCTTCGGCCGGCTGATGCCCGCGCGCCGATTGATGTAGATGAAGCTGTGGCGAAACACGCGCGAGGGAAACACCGGCAGCGCCACGAACGACCGGTCGCCGCGCGCCATCAGGCTGATGAACTCGGAGCTCGAGAACTCGGCCGCATCGAATTCCTTGCCGCCGCCCATGCGGTCGAAAATCTCGCGCGGATGCTCGATGGCGACGTAGTTGAGATCGACGCCCTCGACGCTCACGTCACCCGTGCGCAGGGCTTCCATGCGATCGTATTTGCCGCAGGCGAATGTCAGGTTCAGACGGGACACTGTGCTACCTCAATGCGGAGAATGTCGTGAGCTTCAGAGAACCGGCAGTTCGGCGAGCCATCATTCCGGCGTGATCCCGGCATCCTTGACCACCTGCGCCCATTTCCGGATCTCGGAGGCGATGAATTTTTCCAGCTCGTCGGGCGTGCTGGTCAGCGGCTCTATGGCGACTGCGCGCAGCCTGTCCTGCGTCTCGGGGCGGCGCAGAAAGATCGTGATGACCTCGTTGATCCTGTCGACGATCGGGCGCGGCGTGCCGGCGCGCGCCACCACTGAAAACCATCCGGTCGCCGCGTAGCCCGGCAATCCGGCCTCGGCGATGGTGGGAAGATCCGGCATGGCCTTGATGCGCGTCGCCGAGGTGACGCCGTAGGCCTTCACCTTGCCTTCGGCGATCAGCTGCATGGCAACGGCGAGGTCGACCATCATCATCGGGATCTGGCCCGACACCACGTCGGTGAGCGCCGGCACGCTGCCGCGATACGGCACGTGCTGCGCCCTGGCGTCGATCATTTTCAGAAACATTTCCATGAACAGATGGTGCGGCGTCGAGGCGCCCGACGTGCCGTAGCTCATGTGCCCGGACTTGGATCGGATCAGCGCAATCAGGTCGGGTAGCGTGGCGGCGCCGAGCGACGGATTGGCCACCAACGCGAACTGCGCTGAGCCGGCAAGGCCGATCGGCGCGAAATCCTTCTGCGTATCGTATGGCAGCGCCTTGTAGACGCTGGGCCCGATCGCCAGCGTGGTGACCGGCGCCAGCAGCAGCATGTATCCGTCGGGCGGCGACTTCGCCACCGCGCTCGCCGCAATCTGGGTGCCGGCGCCCGGCCGGTTCTCCACGATGACCGGCCGCTTGAGCTTGTCCTGGAGTTCCTGCGCCAGCAAACGTGTGAGGATGTCGGTGCCGCCGCCGGCCGGAAACGGACACATGAAGGTGACGGTGCGCGCCGGATAGTCGTCCGCCTGCGCCCACGCCTTGACCGGGACCGCCGACAGCAGGCACGCGACGAACGCCACGACACTTTTCATTGTCCCCCTCCGCGACGGCAGGACCGTGATGCTAGGGCATCCGACCGGGCGAGAGCCAGGGTGTCCTACATTCGGCGTCCGGCCGGGCGAGAGCCAGGGTGTCCTACGTTCGGCGAGGAGGTCAGCGCGGCCGGGCTGAACGACCGCCGAGCAGCGCATCGACCATGATCTCGTCGGGAATCTCGCGCTCGCCCGCGCGGCGCACGAAGCCGAAGCCGTCGGCATAGTCCCAGTGGGCCCACGCGAAAAAGCAAACGTCGGCTTTAGTGTTAATTCGCGCGCGGTCTCCCGGCCGGTATAAACCAAAGCCGCAACAATATGTTGCTCCGCCAGCACGGCATGAGATATTCGCGCCGCAGGAGGAGTCCCGGTGTTCGAGATCGGTGTGGAGAACGCCTTCGATTTCCTGTCGGAGGAATATCGGGAGCTGTTCGCAAACTCGCGCGCGACCGCGTTCCAGCATCCGCTCTGGCTCGATCGCCTGTACGGTCGCATGGCGCCGCGGTTCGACGCCGAACCGCTGGTGATCGTGGTGCGGTGGCGCGGCAGCGGCCGCCTGGCCATGGTGCTGCCTTTGATACGCCGCCGACACGGCGTGATGCGCGTCGTCGAGTTTGCCGACTTCAAGGTCTCCGATTACGCCGCCGCCGTGTGCGACCGCGCGACCTTCGGGCTCATTCTGCGCGACGACCTCGTCTGCCAGCGCATCCGCCGGGCGCTGCAGCCCTATGATGTGCTGCGCATCCAGAAGCTGCGGGACGACTCGCTGCCGCTCGACCGGCTGTTCGGCGTGACCCGCATGTCCATGAGCATGAACGCCCATGCGGTGCCGCTCTACGGCCCGCTCGAGACCTGGCGAGCCGACAATATCGACCAGTCCTACCGCAAGGAACTCGACAAGAAAGGCCGGCAAATCCGCCGCAAGGGCGACGTGCGCTTCGGCATCTCGCTCGATCCGGGGGAGATCACGGCCACGTTCCACCGCATGCGCGAGTACCGGCGGCCGCGCTTCCAGAACCGCGAGGACCCGGATCTGCTGCAGAGCGCGACCTATTTCGATTTCTATCTCGACCTGGCGATCGCTGGCGCCTATGCCGGCTTCTGCCGGACCTACACGCTGTGGCTGGACAGTCGTCCGATCTCGGGCGTGTGGGGGATGGTCCACCAGGGCCAGTTCCTGGTGGTGCTCGGCGGCTTCGATCTCGCCGGCTTCAAGAACTGCTCGATCGGCGCGCTGGTGTTCGAGGCTGTGGCCGTCGACTGCATCGCCAAGGGCGAACACGTGCTCGATTTCACCATCGGCGACGAGTCCTACAAGCGCCTGTTCGGCATGCAGCCGACCGCCATGTGGACGCTGTCAGCCTCCGGCAGCCCGGTGGGCTCGCTGGTCGGCTTCGTGTCCGGCCAGATGCCGTGGACGATGCGAGTCGCCAAGCGCATCGTCAACGGCAAGGCGATGATCTGAGCATTGAGGCGCGTCTAAGCAACGCGCACGGATGCGTGCCCGCAGCGGCCGCGAAGTCCTGGGCGTGACGAGATGGCGGCCGGCAGCGCGCCCGGCCTCACAGACCCTGGGCCTTCTTGCGCGTGTTGCATTCGCTCCAGTACTTCGGCCACGTCATTCCGGTCTGAACCGTGCCGGCGGCTTTGGCCGCTTTCCACTCGGCGCCGCATGCGCGCTCGCGCGCGAGCATCGCCTGCCGCCCGCCTGAGGCCTTGGTGGCTGGCTCGGCCGGCGCGGCCCGCGTGGCGGGGGCTGCCTGCGCTGCCGGTGGAGCAGGCGGCGGCGCGGCGGGTGCCGCGGCCGTACGCGCGAGGCATTCCTTCTGGAACGCCCGATAGGTCTTTCCTGCGGTCTGGTTCGCGGCCTTCATGGCGTTCCATTCGGCGGCGCACGTCTGCATCCGCGTCTGCTGGGGTTGCTGGGCGTGCGCCGGGGACAGCGCGGCGAGAGGGAAAAACGCCAGCACGCAGGCTGTCATGACATTCAGCTTCATGGCTCATCCTCCAGTGGGGCTTTGGCATGAACCCTAGGTGCAGGTTGATGAGCGGCGGGCTGGCGGCGAACTGCGCTACTGACTGAAACACCGTCCTGCCGTGTAGCGACCGGGGCTTTCAACCTGAACCGTCGAGTAAATCCCGCACGGCTCCGTGAGTTCCATGACACCCCACGGGCCGCCCGCTTTGACGCACGTGAACGGGTGGGTGCGGCTCAGGCGCGCGCCGCGACGGCGGCCCACGTCGCGGCAGATGCGGGCACGGGCGGCGCGGGCGGCCGCCCATACGCGACCGGATGCTTCGCGATCCTCGCCATCATGGCTAACGGCGTGTTCCAGGAGGAGGCCATCTTCGCCCCGCTGGCACTGGGCATCGTCATGGGCCTGGCCGGCCTGCTGCTCGGCCGCGCCTGTCGCGTGGAAACCCTGGCCCTTGGCGCGATAACAGCCCCCGAACGGACCGGCCGTTTACCACGCAGAACGCCGCGTCCGGCATAAACCACGATTGCAATTAGCCCTGTTGCAAAGCGCGCAATCTGCAATGAGTCGGCGGGGTAACAGAGTGCCTTGTTCGAGCCGTCATGGTTAAGAAGATCGCCCGATCGCTGTTGACAGGCACGGTCCTGAACGGCGCGTCGGCGCTGGCGATCAAGTTCGCAGCGGCGATCGCCGGGTTCGCGATGTTCGCGCTGTCGTCGCGGTACATGGAGCCGGCGCCGTTCATCGACTTCGACGCAACCGATTTCTTCCTCGCTTCGGCCGGCGCACTCGCCGTCGCGCTGGCGCTGCAGATGTGGCTGGTGGCGCCGGTGATCCCGCCCGCGGTGCGACACGCGGAGCCGCAGCACGACGTGAACACATGGATTCCGCCCTCGTTCAAGATGTGGCTGTCGGCGCTGCTGGACACGACCGGCCAGTATCTCGAAGTCGTCGTGATCGGCTTTTTTCTCGGGCCCACGGCCGCCGCCCTGATCGTCGGGTGCCGGCGGCTGGTGGGGATCGATCCGTCGCTCGGCTTTGCGCTCGCGTCCACGCACATCGCCCAGCTCAAGGAAGAGACGCCATGACTCAGCAAGCCGTGCTGGCCGACGGCTTGATGCCCGCCGCAGGCAACGGCGCGGTCCCGGCCGGCGCACGTCCGGCGGGACGGCGCGTGGTGCTGGTGCAGACCAAGGCCGAAGCCGCCGGCGCACAGGAGATCACGCGCATCCTCGGGCGCGGCCTGACGGCGCGCGGCTACGACGTCTACTCGATCTTCCTGTTCCGCCGCACCGCGGCCTTCGATCGCGAGCCCAACACGGCGTTCTGCGCCGCGCAGCGCCCGACCGGGCCGGTGACGCTGCTGAAAATGTTCGTCGCCCTGGTGCGGCACCTCAAGGAACTGCAGCCGGACGTAGTGCTGTGCTTTCAGCACTACGGCATCCTGGTCGGAACGTTGGCGGCCCATATGGCCGGCACGCCCATCGTCATTGCCAATCGCACGTCGTCGAAGTCGCTGGTGCCCCGGTGGGCGAGGGCGGCCGACCTGGCATTCGGCCTCATCGGCCTGTTCCGCAGGGTCGTGGTCAATTGCCGAGCCATCGAGCAGGAGTATGCGGCGTTCCCCCGCCGCTACCGCAATCGCGTCATGCGCATCGACCATGGCTTCGAGGCCAAGGCGGCGGCGCTCGGCCGCAACGACGCGCGCAAGCTCCTGAAGCTGCCGGCCGATGCCACACTGGTGGGAAGCGTGGGGCGCCTGCATCCGGGCAAGAACCTGGCCGCAGCCATCCGCATCCTGCCCGGCCGCGACTGGCATCTGGCGCTGGCCGGCCAGGGCGAGGCGCGGCGCGACCTGGCAGCGCTAGCGGCGGCGCTAGGTGTGAGCGATCGCGTCCATTTCCTCGGCGAACTGCCGCCCGCACGCATCGGCGCCTTCCTGCGGGCGCTTGATGTCTTCGTATTTCCGTCGCTGGCCGAGACCTTCGGCCTGGCCGCGGTCGAAGCCGCGCAAGCCGGAGTCCCGGTGGTGGCCAACGATATCGACGTGCTGCGCGAGACGCTGGCGGTCGGCGGCCGGCCGTGCGCCTTGTTCGTCAATGCCAACGACACGGGTGCTTTCGCCACGGCTGTCCAGCGGCTGGTCGAGGACCGGCAGCTCGCGGCCGTGCTGGCGTCGCGCGGCACCCAATTGTCGCAACGCTATTCCCTCGGCGCCATGGTGGAGCGCTATGCCGGGCTGATCGAGGCGGTGTCACGTCGCTCCTGGCGGCCGGTCAAGGCCTGATCCGATGGCGACCGCCGATCTCCACGCCAAACGAACTGCCTGACCGCGCCGAACCGGCGCCGGCCGCAAGCGTCAGGCTCGGTGCTTCGTCGCCGGTGCGGCACATCGCGCTCGTGCTCGACCCGTCGCGCCTGCGGAGCCGGCCGCTCGGCGCGCGCCATCACGACGCTGACCGCCAGGCCGGCGTCGTTGACCAGCCGCTACGCCAGCTCGCGATGCGCTAGGCCAGCGTGCGCGATTTTGTCATCGACGCGGCCGCCATGTGCGCCGGGATTGCTGGAGCGGCTTTGATGCAGCGGATGCAGCGAAGAAGTGTTCGCGTGCCGCTTTGATGGTATCGGCTCTCACCCGCCGGCGGCGAGGCTCCTGAGCCTGCCCGCGACTTGATCCGGGCGCTCTGCCACAATGACAAATCTGGTGATTGGACGCGCCTGGACCAGCGCCGCCCCTGCTACCTATATAAGGCAGGCGCAGGCATTGGAGGCTTGACATGGACGCCCAGCATCGCACCGAGGAGTCGTTCCCGTTCCAGCTCACGGATGCGGAATGGCGCAAGCGGCTTACGCCCGAGCAATATCGCGTGCTGCGCCAGCACGGCACCGAGCCGCCGGGTTCGTGCGCGCTGCTGCGCGAGAAGCGGCCCGGCACGTTCGTGTGCGTGGGCTGCGGACAGCCGCTGTTCGCATCCGGGACCAAGTTCGAGAGCGGCACCGGCTGGCCGAGCTTCGTCGATCCGCTGCCCGGTGCCGTGGGGACCTCCGACGACACGAGCTACGGCATGCGCCGCACCGAGGTGCACTGCGCGCGCTGCGGCGGCCATCTCGGCCACGTGTTCCCCGACGGGCCACCGCCGACGGGCTTGCGTTACTGCATCAACGGCATCGCCACGAGTTTCCAGCCGAAGGACCAGTAGCCTCACACGATCTCCCGCACCGTATCGGACCGTCAGCGGACACCGACTCAGCGGTTCTCGGCAGCGCCGAGAGCGGGATTTTGGCTGGCCTGAACGTGCCATGGCTGGACGGCAGGCATCGTTCGCGGGCGCGGTGATGCCGGCTTCCGCCCGCGGCCAGCGCCTTTCGCGCAGCGCGGCTGACCTGGCATGCGGCGATGCAAGTCCGTCACCTGGCTGAGGTATGACACGGCGTCGCGGGCGAGACGCCATTCGTCCCGCTCGCCGTAATAGGCGCAGCGCAGGATGCGACCAGCCAAAATGGTTCTCGAATCCCATAGGTTTTTGGGGGTCAACGCGCCAGTGCGCAGGAAATTGTCCCAGGCCCGGTCGAATGCCTTGCAGACCGCGCAAAGCTCGACATCACTTAACGCCAGCATCGCCGTATCGCCCCTTTTGAGCCACCCCATAACGAGCGTGGCAAGGCGCCGGTTCCAATGCCGCGATCGAAAAAATTGTGCACTTGGCCGTCCGCACCATGCCGCGCGGCCGCCGGGCCGCCCGCGCGTTGCCGGCCTGATGGCGCAAAACCGCTGGTCGAGCCGAAGCCCCTCCTCTAGACTTTGGCCGGCGGACGGACAAACGGCGAAGAGGCCGGGGAGGAGATGCGATGCCAGTGACGCACGAGCCCTGGCTCGTCGCGCTCTCGCTGGTCGTGGCGATCCAGGGTGCGTATGTCGGCTTGACGCTGGCGCTGCAGGTCGCCGACGCGGTCGGCCTGCGGCGGCGGTTGTTGCTGGCGGCAGCCGCGGTGTCGCTGGCGGTCGGCATCTGGGCCATGCACTTCGTCGCCATGCTGGCGGCACGCCTGCCGCTTCCCCTCGACTATCTGGTCTTCCCGACGCTGCTGTCGTTCCTGGTGTGCGTGATCGTGGTCGGTGCGGCGGTATTCGCCGTGAGCGCCGGACCGCTGACGCCCGCCCGCCTCGCCGCCGCAGCGGCGTTTTCCGGCATCGGCATTGCCAGCATGCACTACACCGGCATGAGCGCCCTGCATGCCAGCGCACATCTACACCACGACGCGCGGTTCGTGGCGGCGAGTGTGGCGATCGCCATCGGCGCATCGGGACTGGCGCTGTGGCTTGCCGACCGGCGCGGCCGCCGGCCGCCGCTGCTCATCTCGGCAGTCGCCTTCGGCACGGCGATTGCCGGCATGCACTATACCGCCATGGCCGGCTTGACGGTCTTTCCCCATGCGGCCCCGATGTCGGGCGCCCCGGCGCTGTCCACCGACCTGCTCGCGATCGTGGTCGCCATCGTCGCCTTCCTGATGTCGGCCGTTTTCCTCCTGCTGCTGGTGCCGGACCGATCCGCGGGGGCCGTCACCGAGGCCATAGCGGTGTCACCTGCGGTCGGCAGCGTCCAGGCCGCGTCGGCACCGGCGATGAACGGCGCCAGTGCGGCCGCCGAGCCGACCGCACCGCGCACGCGCCGCCTGCCCGTCGAGCGCGACGGCTCCACCCATTTCATTCCCATGGAGGACGTGGTCGCCGTCCATGCCAATGCGCACTACACCTATATATTTGACGGCAGCGCCAAATTTTTCTGCCCCCTGGCGATCAGCGATGTCGAGGCGCGGCTCGACCGCGCCCGTTTCATGCGGGTGCATCGCAGCCATATCGTCAACATCGATCGCGTGGTGGGCCTGAAACGCGCCGGCGACAACGGCGTCATCGAACTCGCCGACCGCTACACGGTGCCGGTAAGCCGTAGCCGTTTTGGCGGCCTGCGGTCGCGGCTTGGTGTGGGATCGCGAGCAGCGGTCAGTTAGGTAAGTCAGCCTTACTTCCGCAGTTCGTGCAGCCATGCCGCATTTCGTGCGCGTCGGAGCCTTCTCGTGAACCAATCATTGTTGGTTGGCGGCCATAGGCCCAAACTATTGCAACTTCAACAAAGAAACCGGCTCGCGCCGTTCGTCCGTGCGGGCGAAGAGCGACCCGCCGGAGGGGGAGGTTTTCTGTGATCCCGCCTGCCTTCGCCTATCATCGCCCGGCCTCCGTCAGCGAGGCAACAGCGCTCCTGGCCGACCTGGGCGAGGACGCCCGGCCGCTTGCCGGCGGTCACAGCCTGATCCCGATGATGAAGCTCCGACTCGCCAGCCCGGAGCACCTCGTCGACCTTGCCGGCATCGCTTCCCTCAAGGGCATAAGCCAGGACGGAAACGACATCGTCATCGGTGCCATGACGACGCAGCATGAGCTGATCGCCTCGGACCTGGTGGCGAGCAAAATCCCGATCCTGCGCGAGACCGCGCTGCTGATCGCCGATCCG
>DATFWC010000206.1:0-2307 GCA_035259885.1 Xanthobacteraceae bacterium | reverse complement strand
CCAGTCCATCCGCATGATCGTGCCGTTCGGGCCGGGCGGCGGCTCCGACATCGTCGCCCGCATCGTGGCGCAGCGCCTGCAGGAGAAGCTCGGCCAGCCGGTGGTGATCGAGAACAAGCCGGGGGCCGGCGGCACGCTCGGCAACGAACTGGTCGCGCGCGCGACGCCCGACGGCTACACCATCGCGATCATGACGGCCGGCCAGATCATCGCCGCCGTCATGAACAAGGGCCTGCGCTACGACACACGCACGGCGTTCCAGCCGATCGCCCAGGTGGCGACCGCCGGCCTGGTGATCGTGACGCGCCCGGACTATCCGGCCAAGAACGTCGCCGAGCTGGTGGCGGCGGCCAAGGCCAATCCGGGAAAAGTCGTGTTCGCCAGCCCGGGCTATGGCGCCACCCAGCACATGGCGGCCGAGCTGTTCAAGCAGGCGGCCGGCGTCGACATGCTGCACGTGCCGTTCCGCACTTCGCCGGAAGCGATCGCGGCGCTGCTGGCGCGCCAGGTGGACGTGCTGTTCGACACCGTGTCGGCAGTGCTGGGCCAGGTCGAGTCCGGGCAGCTCCGCGCGCTCGCCGTCACCGGCAAGGACCGCTTCCCGGCGGTGCCGAGCGTGCCGCCGGCCATCGAGTCCGGCGTCGTGCCCGGCTATGACGTCACCACGTGGTACGGCTTCTTCGGCCCGAGCGGCATGCCGGCGCCGGTGGTGGCCAAGCTCAACAAGATCATCCTGGACATCATCGCCGAGCCGGAGGTGCGCGAGCGCCTGATCAAGGCCGGCGTGGTGGTGCAAGGCTCCTCGCCCGAGGCGTTCGGCGCATTCATGGCGAGCGAGCTCGCCAAGTGGACCAAAGTGCGCGAGGTGGCCGGGCTCGAGCAGCGCTAGCCGTTCGGCGCGCTGGCGCTGTGCTCCGGCCAACGCTCCTGCAGCTCCTCGTGCAGGACTGCCACAGCATCGCGCACCAGGAGTTCCGCATCCTGTAGCAGGAGGTCGTCGGTCAAGCCCTGGTTCAGATATGCGGTCACTTCGAACGCGACGAAATCTCCCACCTTGCCGGCGAACTTGACGGCGGCGAGAGGCTCGCGATCGGGTTGCCGGTCGGGCAGAACCGGAGGCCGCTTGGTGCCGATATGGCGCAGCATGAGACACCTGTCGTGATCACGTTTTTTCGCACATAGGCACCCGCCGGGACGCGTCAAGCCGAGGGGGCCGGGCTGGGAACCAGTGCGCGCGCCGCACGTTGCCGTAAGACCACTTGCGTGGAGATCGTGCCGTGAGACTCTGTCTTGTGGCGGCTTCGCTGTGCCTAGCGATCGTCGCGAATTCGACCGCTATACTGGCGCAAGTGCAGCAGCAGCAGCGCCAGGAAGCCACCGTTTCGACCGGCGTCGTTCCGATGCCGGGCGCGCCGGCCGACGCGACGGTCGCGACCGCCACCGTGCGCACCTATACCTACCAGCCGGTGTGCGAGCTGCGCCGCGAGCAGTTCGTCGATGCATACGGCTGGCGCGTGCGCGACGTTCGCGTGTGCCGCTGAAACGACTCGCTGCCAGCCTACTGCACCCGCCGATAGAGGTTGCTGGCAGAGCCGCGGCCGCCCGCCACGTTGGGATTGGTGTTGCTGAACTCGTTGGCCGTGAGCTTGTCGATGGTGCGGGTCTGCGCCTCGCCCTCCCAGTTGGGGAACGAACTCGACGCGATGTGATAGGTCACGGTCTTCTTGTCTTCGTCGACCGTATAGGTGCCGAACACCGAGATGCTGCGGCGCATGATCGTCGCATACTCATCCGCGGTGCCGGTCAGGCGGTTGTTGGACGCGATCTTCGGCACGTCGCTGGCGACATGGATCTGGGCGAAATGGCCGTCGGGCGTGAAAATCAGGATCCCCTTGGGCGTCTCGCCGAACGGGAATGACTTCTTGCCGTCGGGCGCCGTGACCTCGGCGACGACGAACGTCCAGGTGCCGACGAGCTGATCCTTGAGGCTCTTGGCCTGCTGCGCGACGGCGGCACCGCCCGAAGCGACCAGGAAACAGGTTGCGGCGGCAATGGACAAAAGCTTCATCGTTTCCTCCCAAGATGATCCGTAGGTGGTGCGACCAGTGTGGCGGTCACGCGCCTATCCAGTCGGATTCGCATGCTCGTAGGCGTCGATGATCTCGCCGCCGGTGGCGAACCACACCCGCTCGTGCTTCTTCATCTCGGCGAGCGCCTGCTGCAGATATTTGATGCGCAAGGGCTGGCCGATGATCATGGGGTGGAGCGGAATACCCATCACCCGCGGCTGCTTCTCGCTGTCGGCAT
>DATFWC010000205.1:0-2406 GCA_035259885.1 Xanthobacteraceae bacterium | reverse complement strand
TGCCGCCGCGCGCCAGGATCCTGCCGCCGAACTTTTGCAGGATGCCTGGTACCAGGTCGGTGTACTTCTTGTACTGATCGGGATTGTTGACCTTCGAGCGCGCGACCCAATAGGCGACCATCTCATCCTCCATGCCAACCGTGAGCGCCCTTGTTAGACCAGGGCTACAGCGCATTCTTGCTGCGAGGGTCGCAATTGTCTCGCGCGAACAGTTCGGCCCATGCCGAACTGCTTTCGATTGATATGCTTCCGGTATCAGCGATGGGGTTAAGGATGGGCGCGGCGGCAAATCTGGTGGAAGTGGCCGCTCTCGTGGGTGACACTGCGCGAGCGACGATGCGCCTCACGCGCCGGCCCCGTCCTTCCCCTGCTTCTTCGGCCCGGTCTCCGGCATGCGCGCCCACACCAGCGCCAGGCCGGCGACGGCGATTCCGGCGAGGCAGAGGAAGGCGGCGGCGCTGCCCAGGTGGTCGCTGATGTAGCCGGCGAGCGTCGTGCTCAGCGAGGCGCCGATGCCCATCGCCATGCCGACGAGGCCAAACGACAGGTTGAAGCGCCCGGTGCCGCGCGAGACGTCGGCCACCACCAGCGGCGCCATGACGGCGAACACGGACGCCGTGATGCCGTCGAGGATCTGCACGGCGACGAGCCAGAACGGGTCGTGCACCACCGCCAGCAGCACGCCGCGCAGCGGCACCATGGAAAAGCCGAGCAGCAGCACAGGCCGGCGTCCCCAGTCCTGGGCGCGGCGCCCGATCCACGGGGACAGGGCGGCGACGACGAGCTGCGGCACCACGACGCTGGCGGCCACCAGGACCGTCGCATACTGGCCGGCCCGAACCGTGACGGCACCGGCCATGAGCGGCAGCATGGCGGCGTTGGCGAGCTGGAACAGCGCGGCGCAGGCGGCAAAGACGATGAGCGCGTGCCGGCGCGCCAGGCTGCGCAGGCGCACGACGCGGCGCCGCCGGCGCGGCTCCGCATCCTCGGCGTCGACCCCGCCGTGGGCCCGCTCGGGATCGATCTCCTTCTCGCGGATGAGGCTCAGCGAAACCAGCGCCGGCAGCACGAAGCCGGCGGTGACGAAGAAGACGGAGCGGTTGGAGACGAAATATCCGCTCGCCCCCATGGCGACGGCGGCGGCGGCGGTCCCCAGCGAGGCAAAGCGCGCGTTGCGCCCGAGCCGCGCGCCGATCGCCGTGTGGCCGACGAGCCCGAGGCTGATGGCGGCGATCGCCGGCCCGAGCACGCAGGCCGCGGCCGCCTGCAGCACGGCAGCGGCCGCGACCACCGGAAACAGCGGCCATGTCGCCAACGCCAGCGCGCTCACGCCGATCGCCGCGAGGGCCGCGCCGGCGAGGAGCCGCGGCGAGCGCACGGCATCGACCAGCGCGCCGCCCGGCACCTGGCCCACCAGCGCCACCAGGCTGCCGGTCGTCAGAACCAGGCCGATGTCGAACTGGGTCCAATGCTCCGACGTGAGATAGACCGCCAAGAACGGACCGAAACCGGTGAGCACGTCGGCGAGGAAAAAGACAAACCCGTCGAGCGCGTGCTCGCTGCGGCGCGACGGCTGAGGTGGGGGGGCGGGCAGCCTGATGCTCCGGCAGCCCGAGGACTTAAGGCGGCGCTGCCGGCACGCTGTCGGCAGCGCCGAGCATGATCAGCGGCGCGCCGTCGCGGTATTCAGGCGCGGCCTTCACCTGCTCGCGCGTCAGGTCCAGCGTGATGCGGTCTTCGCGACTGCCGGTGGGCGCGAAGTGCAACGCGTTCCAGTCGATGGCCACCTTGCGGTTGCCGACGCCGAGGAAGCCGCCGAAATCGATGACGGCCGCGCGCACCTGCCCGCTCCGGTCCACCACGATGTCGACCACCCGTCCCATGTCCTCTCCGGCGCTGCTCAGCACCTGCCGCCCGAGAATTCCCTGCACGTCCTGCCGGGCGAGCACGATGGCGGCGACGTCCCCATTGGCCCGGCTGGCGGACCCATCCGTGGGCGCGCCGTGCGTGGCCGGCGGTCCGGCCTGCGGTATCCCGTCATCCGCCGCGAACACGCGCGCTGCCCCCCATGACGCGGCCAAGAGGACGGCCATGAGAGCAGTCAATGCAAGGATTCGGCTGTCGATGTGCATGGTGTCACCCGCCGGTGCGGGCGATCTCCTGATAGCGAAACGCGCGGGCGGCGCCGAGGTTCCGGCCGGCCCGGCTTAGGTCCGCCCCAGGCCGCCCGCGGCAGGAGGCGACGAGCGCCCGCCGCGCTGCCGTGTAGGCGTTCGCGTCCCGAGCCTCGGGGCGCAACATCCGAACGCACTGTCACGCTACCAAGGCAACCGGCGGGCACCATGCAGGATGCGCAGAATTGTGATCTCTTCCGCACCAATCTCGTAATAGATGACATAAGGATAG
>DATFWC010000204.1:0-2237 GCA_035259885.1 Xanthobacteraceae bacterium | reverse complement strand
CAGCTGCCGCGCATGCTCACCGGGAAGATCTTTCGCAGCACGGTGGCGCACGGCCGCATCCGCTCGATCGACACCAGCGCGGCGCGCGCGCTGCCGGGCGTGCACGCCGTGATCACGGCCGAGGATGTGCGGAAAATCATTCCCGAGCCCTATTACGGGCCGGCCTTCCACGACCAGCCGATCCTGGCCATCGACAAGGTGCACTACGTCGGCGAGCCGGTGGCGGTCGTGCTCGCCGCCGATCCGCACGTGGCCGAGGAAGCCGCCCAGCTCATCGTCGCCGAGTACGACGAGCTTCCGGCCGTGTTCGACGAGGTCGAGGCGGCGACATCGGGCGTGCACGTGCACGAGGAGCTCAAGCCCGCCGGCACATTTCCCGACTTGAAGCACCTCAAGGGGCGCAAGGGCACCAACGTGGCGCTCGACTTCCGGCTGCGGCGCGGCGATACGGCCGCCGCCTTCAAGGCGGCGGCACATGTGTTCGAGCACAGCTTCCGCACCCAGCAATGCCTGCACCTGGCGCTGGAGCCATTCGTCTCGCTGGCCGACGCCAGGCAGGACCGCGTCACTGTCCATACGGCGTCGCAGAGCCCGTCCTTCGTGCGCATCGAGATTGCGCGCCTGCTCGGCTGGCCGGAGAACCGCGTGCGCGTGGTGGTGCCGTTCCTCGGCGGCGGCTTTGGCGGCAAGCTCTATATCAAGCTGGAAGCGCTGGTCGTGGCGCTGTCGCTGCTCACGCGGCGGCCGGTGAAAATCGCGCTTACCATGGAGGAGCAGTTCTACACCATCACCAAGCACGCCAGCACGTTCCGCATCAAGAGCGGCATCGACCACGATGGTCGCATCGTGGCGCGCGAATGCGAGGTGTGGTGGAACGGCGGCGCCTATGCGGACATCGGCCCGCGCGTCACACAGAAGTCGGGCTTCACCGCCGCCGGACCCTACGACATCGACAATGTCGCCATCGATTCCTACGCGCTCTACACCAACCTGACGCCGGCCGGCGCGCTGCGCGGCTTCGGCATTCCGCAACTCGTGTGGGCCTACGAAAGCCACACCGACATGGTCGCGCGCGCGCTGAAGCTCGACCCGCTCGAGTTCCGCCGCAAGAACATTCTTCGCGACGGCCGGCCGCAGGCGACCGGAACGGTGCTGAAAGATGCCGCCATCGAGGCCGTGCTGGCGCGCACCGCCGAGCGCATCGACTGGGGCAAGCCGTTCGACCGCGGCGCCGGACACGTTCGGCGCGGCCGCGGCCTCGCCGTGGCGCTGAAAGCCGTGATCTCGCCGACCACGTCGGTGGCCGTCGTCAACATCAACGCCGACGGCAGCACCACGCTCTATTGCGGCACGGTGGACATGGGCCAGGGCTCCGACACCGCCATGGCGCAGATCGTCGGCGAGGTGCTCAACCTGCCGGCCGAGGCCGTGCGGGTGGTGCCGCGCGACACCGACGTGACGCCCTACGACATGGGCACGCTCGGCTCGCGCTCGCTGTTCCACATGGGCCACGCCGTGCGGCTCGCCGCCGAGGACGCGCGCGCCAAGCTCAAGGCGCTGGCCGGCGAGCTCGACGTGCCCGAAGGCAGCAACATCCCGATCGCCGAACTGTTCAAAAAGAAGTACGGCATGCAGGCCGGCAACATCGTCGGCACCGGCACTTACAAGCCGGACTACGTGTCGCCCGACGCGGCGACCGGACAGACGCCCAACGCCACGCCGTTCTGGATGGTGGCCGGCGCCGGCGCCGAGGTCGAGGTCGATACTGAGACCGGCCACGTACGTATCACGAAACTGGTCAACGTCGCCGACATCGGCCGGGCGATCAATCCGCGGATCGTGGAGACGCAGCTCTCGGGCGGTGCGCTGATGCAGCTCGGCTTCACCATGTTCGAGAAGATGCATGTGGATGGCGGGCAGGTGACCAACGCGTCGCTCGCCGACTACAAGATCCCGGGCCTGCGCGACGTGCCGGTGGTGATGCGCAACGAGACCGTGGACACGACCCAGGCCAACGGGCCGTTCGGCGCCAAGGGAGTGGGCGAGGTCTCGACCTTCTGCGTCTCGCCGGCTATCGCCAATGCCATCGACGATGCGGTGGGCGTGCGCCTGACCGAGCTGCCGCTCACGCCGGAGGCGGTATTCCGCGCGCTGCGCGCCAACGCCGGCAAGCCGCTGGAGGATGCATGAGCGAGGCGCGCACCATCTCCTTCATGCTCAACGGCGAAGCCGTCAGC
>DATFWC010000203.1:0-6654 GCA_035259885.1 Xanthobacteraceae bacterium | reverse complement strand
CGAAAGGCGGCGGCCGCCTGGTGGATGCACAGCTCGCGGCCGGTCATCACGCGCGCGCCGCGTGCCCGCGCGGCCTGCAGGAGCGGCGTCCACAGCGGCGTATAGACCGCGTCGGCAACCCACATGCGGTCGTGAAGGAGCGCGGGCGGCACCGGGTTGTTGCGGTCCGGCAGCATGCCGACCGGCGTGGCATTGATCACGCCGCCGACCTCCTCCACGGCTTCCGGCACGTCGGCGCAAACCCGTGCAGCGATGCGGCCGCGCAGCGCTGCGGCGAGCGCCGCGGCCTTTCCCGGCGCGGTGTCGACGAGGCGCAGCTCGCGCAGGCCGAACTCGGCCAGCGCGAACGCCATGGCGCGGCCGGCGCCGCCGGCGCCGATCAGTGCCACCCGCGCATCGCGCAAGTCTCCGAGCACATGCTGGCAGGCGCGGGCAAAGCCGGCGGCGTCGGTATTGTGGCCGACGAGCTTGCCGTCACGCACGAGGATAGTGTTCACGGCGCCAATCTCCGCCGCCTCGGCGCCGAGCGAATCCAGGAGCGAGACCACCGCCTCCTTGTAGGGAAACGTGACGTTGACGCCGGAAAAGCCGAGGAGCCGCACACCTTCCAGCATGACGCCGAGCTTGGCACGGTCGGCCCTGGGCACGTCGATCAGGCGGTATTGCGCCTGCAGCCCGGCCGCAGCAGCCGCCGCCTCGTGCATGCGGCGCGCCGCCGAGCCCTTGATGGGGGAACCGATCAGGCCGAGCAGCAGCGGGTGCGGCGTTGCCGACGCGTCGGACACATCCGGCGCTGAACCGGGCGCGGCGCGCAACGCCTGATGCATGCGTCAAGCCTCCCCCACTCCTGACGGTGCTGGCGCGTTCCGCGCCTTGGGGGCATTATCTCCTGGTGCCGGATTGCAATGCAATGCGTTGTAGCCGCCGTGGCGGCCAGCATGTCGCATGCGTCATCCTCCCGCCGTTCACCGATGACGCCTTACCCGGACCGCCTCTACGGGTTGCATCATTTCTGGCGGGCCGCGCCGGGTGTGAAGGAGTTCACAACCGGACCCGGCAGGAACCGCTAGTCTGCGGTTCGGGATCGCCCATCAAGCGACACGTTGGCGGGGCAGTGCGTGTCTCAGCAATATGCCTCCGAACAGGATTTGCTGGCCGCCGTGACGGCGCGTCTCCAGGCGCACGGCGTCGATCCGAACATTGCGGCGGCCGTGTCCGGCGGCGTGGCCGAGGCGGAAACGGAACGGCGCGCCGAACCGGTCCTGCCGGGCGACACGGCTCTCAATGTCCGGCTCGGCGGCTTCGTCATTCGCGATGACGACCTGCCGTTCCTCGATGCGCTGAGCGCCGTGGCAACCGCCGTCGCAGCGTCCACCGCCACGGCCGGCGTTGCCTCGCCTTTGCTCATCGCCGCCCTGACAAGCGTGGCAAAGCTCTGCTGGAACGTCTGGCGCAAGGGCATCATGCTGAATGCCACGCAAGTGCTGGCGATCGGCCTGTTGCGCGCACATGGACCATTGGAACTGGCGAAGCTCACCGATCTCGCTCGCCAAAAGCAACCTGACATCGACCTGGCGACCATGAAGGCCGCGCTGCGCAGCTTGAGCGAGCTCGAACTGAACGACGGGCGGATCGTGGCGCTGGCGACCGTCGACGCATCCGATACGTGGCGCGCCCATGCCATCTGAGGATCGGCTCGGGTCACGTCTGCCTGCCTTTGCCACGCGACACGCGGGTTAGCTGCCCTGGGAGGAGCACGCCATGCCGATCTTTTCCGTCCTCTTCAACGAGCAGGCGCCCGTGCCGCGCCTGCCGCCCGAAGTCGCAGCGCAATTCGCGCCCGGCGCCAACGTCATGATCCTGAATGCCACACGCGCGGAATTTCGTTCGATGCCAGAGCGGCCCGTGCTTGCGTCCAACTACGTCCACGAGGGATATCATCTGCTGCAGACGGTCTGCACCGGTTATGCTTTCGCCCGTGCGCAGCGCATCAAGGAGGTCACGCTGCGCAGCATTCGGCGGTCATTGTGGCGCGATCTGCGCCGCAACCCCGGAGCATCAGCGTTGTTTTTCGCCTGCAACGCCGCGCCCGAATTCCTGCGCCGACGTTTCGAGCTCGACCGCATCAAGAACGTCGCGGCGGTCCTGATCCAATGGAACACGCTGCATGCGATCCAAATGCAGGCCCCTGCGAACGACCACTCCTTGGCGGGCGCCGATGTGCCCGACCTGTTCCAGGACCTCGCATTGATCCAGCAGGAACTGGGCGAGGCCGGCGCGTCCGGCCTTTCCGCCTGGCACATCATCGAGGGCGGAGCCGCCGTGTTCCAGCTCGCATACGAGGCGACGCAGACCGGCGCGGACGATCTCGACGCAACGCTGACGGCGGGACTGCCGCGGTTCGATGCGGACTACGGGGTCGCCTATGCGTTCGCGCGCGAGCGATGCGGCGCGCGAGCGGCCGCGCTGTTTCTCCCAGCCGCAGCGCTGGCGCTGCGCTACGAGCGCCCGGGGGAAGCGTTTCCGGGTATCCTCGAACAGCTGCGAACGTGCGAGCCCGGCACCGAGATTGCGCACGCACGATCGCTTGCCGGACGTCGGCCGCGCATGGCGGCGGCCGGCCGCTATTTGGGGACGGCGGCGGAGCTTTCCGCGTGGTCGTGGCGACGGCCCTGGCGCCGGCCACACAGCTATTACAAGGCCCCCCTCGCCTTCTTGTCACGTCCCGACCGGCCGGTGGATGAGATCGATCTCCTCGGCAGCCCCGCGCAATTCTTCAAGCTGCCGCACGAGTTCTTTCAGGGGCTCGTGCTGGTGACCCATGACGGCCTTCTCGCCGCCAGCACGGACTCGCTCGAGCTCCACATGCGGGCGCAGCTGGCCGGCATCCAGCTGCGCTTTGACAAGCGCCCGCGATGGGAAAAGCAGGTCCTGAGCGATCTTTCGGCGTGGGGGCGCAGCGTCGCGCAGCGGATGTTCGCCGGGCCATAGGCGAAGGCCCGACACCCGGCGGGTGTTTCGCATCCACTCGGATTGCATCGACGTGCCGTGCCGCGCGGACTCCGGCATGCGACCCGACCGCTCCGACAGCAGACGGGCCGCAAGCCATGATCGATCACCGCGATCGCGACGCGCGTGCCGGCCGGCCGGACATCCGGCCGATCGTTACTCACGCACTTTCACGCACTTTCTGCACGGCCGGCAGCAGCAGCCCGATCAGGACGGCGATGATGGCGATGACGACCAGGCCGCCGTTCACGGCGTCCACCTCGTCGTCGCCCAGCACGCGCATGTCCGGGCCGAGCTCGGACGCGATGTTCGCATTGCTCATGGCATCTCTCCCCTCACCGGTGCCGTGATGGCACCCAGGCGTTATGTGTGTGTCGCCGAAGCCGGCCGGGCGGTTCACGCGCGGCGATCATCAACGTGACGCGCGTCACACGCGCGCCGGATCAGCTCGCCGCAAGAAAAAATACCGGCGTCGATTTGTCGATCAGCTTCACGATGACGAACTCACGGTGCTTGACGTCGCCGCCGCCACTCACGGCGTCCAGCTCGTCATCGCGCAGCAGGCGGGTGTCCTGGTCCTGCCCGGACTTCCGCGTTCGGGTCTCGACCCTGTCCATGGCTCACTCCCCGGTTTTTGCCATGCGTGTCCGTCGTCCGATCCTGGCGCCTGGTTCAAAGCGCTCTGTTGCGTTACCGATGTGCCCACCAAGGCTACTAGCGGGCGAGCGCAAGCTGCGGTGTGCCTTCGACCCGTGGCGCGCCTTCGGCGCGCAAAAGGCCTTCGGCGCGCGGCGCGATCTCGGCGATCTGGCGGTCCTTGACCATGAACACGCGCTTGGCGCGCCGGATCAGCGCCGGCCGGTGCGCCACCACGATGCGGGTGATCGGCAGCTGCTCGATCAGGTCGGCAATCGCCTCCTCGGTGGTCTCGTCGAGATTGGCGGTGCCCTCGTCGAGGAACAGTACGCGCGGCTGCCCGTAGAGCGCGCGCGCCAGCAGCACGCGCTGGCGTTGCCCGCCCGAAAGCGTCGAGCCCATGTCGCCGACAAGGCCGAGATACTGCATGGGCGAGCGCATGATGTCGTCGTGCACCTGCGCCGCCATGGCGGCGGCCTGCACGCGCGCCATGTCGAGGTCGGGATCGAAGAAGGCGATGTTGTCGGCGATGGTCCCGGACAGCAGCCGGTCGTCCTGGGCGACCACGCCCACGTGCTTGCGCCAGGCGCGCCACAGCTCGGCGTCGGCGCGGTTGCCGTCGAGGTCGATGGTGCCGGCCGTCGCCCGGTGCAGCCCGAGCATGAGCTTGAGCAGGGTCGTCTTGCCGCCACCCGACGGCCCGGTGATGGCGACGAAGTCGCCGGGGGCGACCTCCAGGTTGATGTCCTGCAGCACGAAATTGTCGGCGGCGCCGTAGCGGAACGACAGCTCGCGCACCTTGATGGCACCCTCGACCTCGAGGCTCTGCATGCGCACGGTGTCCGCCTCGGGCGCCGCGGTGACGATATCGGACAGGCGATCGAGGTGGAGGCCGAGCAGGCGGAACTGGACCAGCTGGTTGATGAAGCCGATGACGCGGTCGTTGAAGGTCTGGCGGAACGACAGGAAGGCGAACAGCATGCCGACCGAAAAGCCCTCGCCGGCGAGGATGAGGCGCGCCCCGATATAGACGATGATCACGTACACCAGGCCGGTGATGAAGGTCTGAATGAACGCCTGCGAGATCTGATATTTGCCCACAGACACGCTGGCATTGGTGACGTCGGCATAGAGATTGCGCCAGGCGCTCTCGCGGTCGGCTTCGCGCCCCATGAGCTTGATGGTGGTGGCCGCCCGGATCGTCTCCATGAGGTGCGACTGCTCCTTGGCGCGGGCGAGGATTTCCTCCTCCATGCGGTGGCGCATGCCGGGATAGAGCGCGAACACGAGCCCCAGGTGCAGCAGTGCCGCGGCCAGCACGATGGCGCCCAGCAGCACCGAGTAGAAGAACAGGATGAAGATGGCGATGAACGCCATGGCGCCGTCGATGATGGCGGAGACCAGCCCCTGGGTGATCGCCTGCTGGATCGGCTGCACGGCGCCGATGCGGGAGAAGATGTCGCCGACGTGGCGCTTCTCGAAGAAGTCGGCGGGCAGCCGCATCATGTGGCGGACCAGATTGCCTACCATCTGGAAGCTCAGCAGGTGCCCGAACACTTTCAGCGCCCAGCCGCGCAGGGCTTCGACCGAGGCCTGAACGACCACCAGGCCGCCGAAGGCGAGCGCCAGCACCTTGAGCAGGTCCTGGTCGTCGTGAAAGATGGCCTCGTCGACCACCAGCTGGATCTGGAACGGCGCCGCGAAGGCGGCGATCTGCAGCACCACGGAGAGCGCGATGACCTGCATCAGCGCGCCCCACAGGCCGGTGATCTGCGACCACAGGCTCGACAGCCGGATCGGCGCCCGCGCCTCGACCGGCTGGAAGTTCGCCGCCGGATTGAGCTCCAGCACCACGCCGGTGAAATGCTTCGACAGTTCCTCCTGCGGCACCGTGCGGATGCCGAGAGCGGGATCGTGGATCACCGCGCCCTTGGCGGTCACGGCGCGCAGGACGACGAAGTGGTTGAGGTCCCAGTGCAGGATGGCCGGCGTCGCCACGCGCGGCAGGGCCGAGAGCTCGACCCGCAGCGGTCGCGTCGAAAAGCCGAGCTGGTCGGCCAGCCCCATGAGGCTGCGCAGCGACATGCCGGCGAGCGACAGCGCGAACCGCTGGCGCAGGCCGTTGAGATCGACGGCATGGCCGTGGTAGCGGGAGATCATCGTCATGCAGGCAAGCCCGCATTCCGCCGCTTCGCTGGCGAGCACCAGCGGCAGGCGGCGCCGGCGCGAGAAGTTGAGCTGCTGGAGCGCGTTCATGACCGCCTCATCACGGCGAAGAGAGGATCGAACAGCCACTGAATGAGCGAGCGCCGGTCGAACACGACGTCGGCCGACAGCACCATCCCGGGCTGCAGCGGGATGGCCTCGCCGTAGGCGTCGATGTCCTCGCGCGTCAGCGCGACGCGCACGCGGAACACCGGCTCCTTGATCTCGAGCCCCGGGATCGCCACCTCGGCGGGGCCGAGCACGGTGGTGGAGATCGCCTTGATCGAGCCTTTCACCGCGCCGAAGCGCTGATACGGGAAGGCCTGCAGCATCAGCCGCACGTCCTGGCCGGGGCGGATGAAGCCGGCGGCGCGCGACGGCGCCAGCAGCTCGGCTTCGAGCTTTGCGCCCTGCGGAATGATCACGGCCGCGGTTGCTCCCGGGGAAACCGCCTGGCCGAGCGACAGCGGCAGGGCGGCGACGCGGCCGGCGACCGGCGACGACACGAACTGCACCCGGCGCGTCTCGGCGTCGATCACCCGCTGCTCGAGCGTGGCTTCCGCCGTGCGGCGCTCGGCATGCGCGCTCTCCATGTCGATGCCGATGGCCGACATCCGCGCGTTGAGGTCGGAGATCTCGCGCTCGATCCCGGCGATCTGCCGCTGCTGGCCGGCCGCCTCCTGCTCGGCGACCAGCGCCGCCTGGCGGCGGGCGTCGCGCTCGCGGAACGGCAGCAGGCCGCGCGCCGCGATCTCGTCGCCGCGCACCGCCTCCTCGCGCGCGAGCTTCACGCGCTTCTCCTGG